>JAPOQA010000021.1 GCA_026710945.1 Chloroflexota bacterium | reverse complement strand
GTATGCTATGGAGAGAATTCAGGAGATTCACCCTCACCCCCGTATCGAGTACGGGGCAGGCTCTAGCCCTCTCCCGTCGAGGGAGAGGGGACATCTGCGCTGTGGCGAGGGTTATGCAAAGGTCTCCTCGACGGGAAAGGGAGTGCCCCTGCTTGAAAGTGGGGTTATGCAAAAGTCTCCGGTGGGAGAGGGGACTTTCGCGCCTTGGCAAGGGTAAGGGAACCTGGCATTCCGGCGCTCGCATTGCGCGCCGCTCTTGTGAATTGTTGCCTGCGAAATGAAAGAGCGCTCATGACACAAGATTCCGTTTTCATAGAAGGCATGCGCCTGCCCGCCCACATTGGTGTAACTGAGGAGGAGCGCGACTCACCACAAGTGCTGCGTTTCGACCTTGAGCTCCGCTGCGACCTGCGCCCCGCGGGCGCGAGCGACGACGTCAGCAACACAATCGACTACGGGGCAGTCTACCGCCACGTTGTGAACGTGGTGGAAAACACGCGGTGCAAGCTATTAGAACATCTGGCAGACCGCATTGCCGCCACGCTGCTTGCGAAGTTTCCCGCGTGTGAAGAAGTGCGCGTCCGCGTCGGCAAACCGGCGCTCTTTCCCACCACGGGACGGTCCGGCATGCCGGGGGTGCAGATCAGCCGTAGAAGAGCCGATCCCGGCGCGGCATTGCCAAGGGGAACTGCATAGCCCAGACTTGGCTGCTACTTAGTCCTTACCGCGTTACTGATTGCCGAGGATTCCATTCAGGACACTCTGGAACTCGGCTACCGGTCTCCCGCCCTCGAAAACCTCCACCACGCGGTGCTGCGCATCGAGAAAATAAGTCGTCGGGAACGAACCGATTTTATAAGCCGTCCCCACACCCACGTCCGGATCGAAGAGCAGTGGATACGTAATGCTGAATTCTTCCTGGAACCACGTGAGGTCGTCCAACGTAATCGAGCTCCTATCGGCCGGATAGTCCTTGCCATACGGTGTCGCGCTGATGGAGACGATGTGCACGCGGTCACCGTATTGCGCGTGGATTTGATTGAGACGCGGCACTTCGTCCTGGCAGTGCGGACACCACGGCGCAAAGAAAGCAATCAGCACCGGTTTGCCCTCCAGCGACTCGAGGCTGATCGTCTCCCCCTCGGTATCCTGCAACGAAAAGCCTGGGGCAGTCGAACCAACTTCCAGGATCGAGCGCTGCTGAGATTCTCCCATATCCTCCGTCGGCAGCGCGCTGCTGCTGTCGGCGGGCTGGGGTGTTCCAATGATGCCGGGCAGGACGGATGGCACAACCAGTGCCAGGACTCCAAGCACGACCACAACCGGAATAATCCACTTCCGCCATGCCCGTGCCATGGACCTTCGACTCTGGGTGTTGCGTCTCTTCGACTTCGCTCTTGGCATGTTAGTGCTCTCTTGCCCGATTATACTTAGGTAGACTACTCGTTTGTGAAATCGTGCGCCGCGCCATCACAACCGCACTTGCGCACTTGCCTCCCTGCGTCGCAAGATGGTCAGACACAGACTTGCCTGGCTTACCTGTGCGGTGGTTTTTGAGTTGCGCAGGTTCGAAACCTTTTGAGGCTGTCCCTGTCGGCCCCTGCCATTGGGAGACCCTTCTCTCCCGCATACTGCCCTAGCAGTCGGACTCTGTCAATTGCAGCGAGCCCAGCAGTGCCTCCCTCCCATTGTCCCGACTGAGGTACATGGCGCACCATCGGGAGGAAGCATCTCTTCGACAATATCGGGCATTCCAAACTTGTAACGGAGCTAAGCAAAGAGTGCGCGCTGCCGGTTGCCGGGCTTGGGGATCAAAGTCACGCCTGCCACGGTATCTCCCTCGGCGCGCATGCGCATAACGATGACTCCCCGCGCGGTTCGGCCAAGCCGCTTAATCTCGGTCAGCGGTACACGGGTAATCTGGCCGTTGCGCGTAATGAGGCAGATTTCGTCATCATCTTGCGTGACAATGCGCCCGCCAACTACGGGCCCGCTCTTCTCATCTACCTTCAGGGCAATGAGACCTTTGCCGCCGCGTGATTGCACGCGGAACTCCTCGATGTCCACCTGTTTGCCGTAGCCGTGCTCCGTGATGAGCAGGGCATCGCTCTTGGGCTGTACGAGCGCCATGCCCACTAACTTATCGCCTTCACCGAGCGAGATGCCGTTCACCCCACCGGCGGTACGCGAATGGGCAGTAATATTGGCCTCAGGGAAGCGGATGCTTTGCCCTTGGGCCGTAAAGAGGATCACCTCCTGCTTGCCATCGGTGAGCATCGCCGCATACAGGGCATCGTCGTCGGCCAGGTTCATGGCGATGACGCCATTCGTGCGCGCGTTCGCAAAGGCGCTCAGCCGTGTGCGCTTGATCTGTCCCGCTACGGACACCATGGTGATGAAGGCGCCGTCGGCCTCGTCAAACGAAGGTACCGGCACAATGGCGGCGATACGTTCGTTGCGCGTGATGCCTTGCAGGAGATTGACCATATTCTGGCCACGGGCCGTGCGCGTGCCCTCCGGAATCTCATAGGCACGCAGCGTGAAAGCGCGGCCGCGGTCGCTGACGATAAGCATCCAGTCGTGCGAATCGACCAGCAGGATCGTCTGCACGGCATCGGAGGAACGTGTCGAGATACCAATTATGCCCTTGCCACCCCGTCGTTGGGCCTGAAATTCACCCGCGGGCTGGCGTTTGATGTAGCCGCGCTCGGTGAGCGTGATCAGCACATCCTCTTTAGGCACCAGGTCTTCCTGCGAGAAGCTGGCATCGATGTCTTCAGAAATCACCGTGCGGCGCTCGTCGCCGAACTTGTCCTTGAGAGTGGCGAGTTCCTGCTTGATGATGGCGAACACCTCGCCAATATCGCCCAGGATGGCCTCCAAGCGCGCGATCGTTTGCTTGATCTCCTCGTACTCGTCGAGGATCGCCCGGCGCTCCATTGCGGCCAGCCGACGCAATTCCATTCCCAAGACTGCATTCGCCTGCTTTTCACTGAGGCCGAAGCCGCGCTGCAGGTTGTTGCGTGCCGTTTGGGCATTGCGGGACCTGCGGATGGTCGCAATGACCTCATCCAGGTTATCCAGGGCAGTGATCAGGCCCAACAGGATGTGGGCGCGCTCGCGGGCGCGCTCCAACTCGTATTGGGTGCGCCGGATGACGACTTCCTGCCGGAAGAGAATATACTCGCGCAGGAGTGACTTGAGACTCAGCACCCGGGGCTGCTGGTCAACCAGCGCCAGCATGTTGCAGTAGAACGACGATTGCATCGCCGTATGCTGGTAAAGGTGGTTGAGCACCTGTTGCGGGAAGGCATCGCGCCGCAGCTCGATCACCATGCGCATGCCGGAGCGGTCGGATTCGTCCCGCAGTTCGCTAATGCCCTCTAGTTTCTTGTCGCGCACCAGTTGCGCTGTGCGCTCCAACAGGGCCGCCTTATTGACCTGGTACGGCAGCTCAGTAACCACAATTCGGAAGCGATTGCCCCGCATTTCCTCGATGCGCGCCCGCGCGCGCACGATGACGCGGCCCCGTCCCGAAGCGTAGGCCTCGCGGATGCCCTCGGTGCCGACTATCGTCCCGGCCGTCGGAAAGTCCGGCCCTTTGACGAATTGCATCAGGTCTTCCACGCCCACGTCTTCATCTTGGCCAGCGGCCATCTTGTCAGTGAGGAACGTGAGCGCGTCTACCACCTCGCTCAGGTTGTGGGGCGGGATGCTGGTGGCCATGCCCACGGCTATGCCGGCGGCGCCGTTGATGAGAAGATTGGGCACTTTGCTGGGCAAGACCGTCGGTTCTTTCAGCGTATCGTCAAAGTTTGGGCTGAAATCAACCGTATTCTTATCGATATCGGCCAGCATCTCCATCGCGAGAGCATGCAGCCGCGCCTCGGTGTAGCGCGTTGCGGCAGGCGGATCGCCATCTACGGAGCCGTAGTTCCCCTGACCGTCAATCAAGGGATAGCGCATGCTGAATGTCTGCGCCATACGCACCATGGCATCGTAGATCGGCTCGTTGCTGTGGGGATGGTACCGCCCCATGGTATCGCCGACGATACGCGCGCTCTTCTTATACGCGGTGCCGGGCCGGGCGTTGAGTTCCTGCATGGAGTGAAGAATCCGCCGCTGCACCGGCTTGAGGCCGTCGCGTACGTCCGGCAATGCGCGCGAGACGATGACGCTCATGGCGTAGTCTAAGTACGCCGACTGCATCTGGTCTTCAATATTGACCTGTCTTACAGCTTCCAAATTGGGGTCAAGGGTGTCTGCCATACGCTCTCCTTGCGGTCAGAAATGGCACTCGCGGCGCTGTCACTTCGTAATTCTCGGACCGCTCCGTCACTGTTGTGAAAACAGACGTTTTCGGCTGCCTTCGTAAAAGACGCAAACTCTCTCCGGTAGCGCAGGTTTGCAACCTGCGTCCTGACTTTGCCCCGGTGGCGCAGGTTTGTAACCTGCGTCCTGACTATGCTCCGGTAGCGTAGGTTCGCAACCTGCGTCCACTGCCGTCTCTCCGGCAAGAGAGAGACTTCGCCTGCTCCCTGCCACGCGGCTCCACCTAAAGCGGGTGGGCAGCCCCTCGCGCTACACTTCAATCTGAGATTGCACGTGGTCTGCGACCTTTGACCTCAACCAACGCGCAAGCGAGCACAGCGATCAGGAGGCCTTCGAATTCATCGAAGTCGCCGAATTCATCTCTCGTATGCGGTCTGCCACGACCAGGTGGTGCTTTCAGTGTCTCTGGGAAACTAGGGTCCTCGTCTCCGCGCAGATTGCACCAGTTGCTGCCACTACCCGTGTGCACACGCTACCAGCGTGCACACACTGCGTTGTGCCAAGGCCGTCCCGAGCAGGTTTAGGCCGAAATTGCGGAACAGTTCGCCACGCCACACGGCATTTACAGGCCTAGAATTTTTCAACTGTCATTCGTGGCATCAGCGGCATCCGATGCGACGTAGTCACCTCTTTGTCCGCCGCTCTTCTGAACCAAGTGCACGCTCTCGATGCGCATGCCCCTATCCACGGCTTTGCACATATCGTAAATGGTGAGTGCCGCTACACTGACGGCGGTAAGCGCTTCCATCTCCACGCCCGTTTTGCCCGTGGTGCGCACCGAAGCCTGGATGCGAACGCAACTCTGGGCCTCGTCCAGGCTAAAGTTCATATCTACCCCGCTCAACGGCAAGGGGTGGCACATCGGGACGAGTTGCCAGGTGGACTTTGCCGCCATGATGCCCGCCACTTGCGCCACTGCCAACACGTTGCCCTTCTTGAGCGGGCCAACCGCCTGCGGCGGCGTTTCCTGCTGTTGGCGGATAAGTGTCAAGGTCTCCGGCAGCATCACGACTGCGCCTTGCGCGGTGGCCTCTCGGGCGGTATCCGGCTTGTCACCCACGTCTACCATGCGCGGCAAACCGGACTCATTGAAGTGTGTAAGCGCCACTGCCAGAATCGCCTTGATGCCATATGTGGGGGGCTACATCCATTATAGCATTTTCGTGAGGCTTGTGCCCTTTTTCACATATGCACGTGCATCTTGCGCGTGGGGCTATACTAGGTGGCAGAGGTAACGGGGAGAAGCGTGCTCAGCGTGCTTGCAGAGCGGGTTGAGCCGCTTGCAAGACTTCATCGCCGCCAAGGCCAAATCTTGTTAACTGGGGAAGAAGAACATGATCATCGACGCTCATGTCCATATCAAAGGCGGCGACGTGTACCGCCGCGAGTTGGACCCGGACGACACCATCCGGTACATGGACCAAGCCGGTGTGGACAAGTCGTGCGTCTTCAGCATCTGTCTCCCCAGTCGCGAATCCAACGAAATGACGCGCCGGGCGATCAGCGGTCGCGAAGACCGGCTGATTCCGTTTGCCCACATGGTGCCGGAGGAAGGGTCTGTGGGCATGGAAGCGTTGCGCCGCGCCATCGAGGACTGGGGGTTTCGCGGCATCAAGTTGCATTTTGGCGAGGTGAAGGGGGAGATTACCGACGCGCTCTTCCTTCCCATACTCGAACTAGGGGCCGGCTACGACCTTCCCATCCTGCTGTGCTGCGCCCACCGGCCGGAGTTTCCCGACCGCTGGGCGGACGCCGTACCGGAGGCCAAGATCATCATTCCCCACCTGGGCTCCAGCCGCGACCAGGACATGAACTGGCGCTTCTTCGACGTGGCCAAGCGCCACGACAACATCTGGCTCGACACCTCGTTCACCAGCGGCCCATGGATGATCCGCGAGGCCTACCACGCCCTTGGCGCAAACAAGCTCATCTGGGGGTCGGACGGCGGTGGCGATTATAATCCGCCCCTGCCCGAAATGGCCAAGGTAAAGGTCTGGGAGTTCCCCGAAGCGGACTACGCCAAAATCATGGGCGGCAACATCCTGGCATTGCTCGGTGGCGCGGTGTAGTCGCAAGCAGCAGTGCGCTTTAATGAGGAAGCGAATCACACTCTCAGGCAAATACACCTGCGAGTTGCTTTGAGGCCCAGTGTGGCCACGGGCGACAGCTCCCTCTCCTGGGGGAGAGGGTTGGGGTGAGGGGAAAAGCAATTGCCCCCACGCGGTATCGTTCGCTATGACTGGCGAACAAGGGATACGCGCCCCGCCTGGTATGATTACGTGGCATACAACGCATGCAGATTGAGGAGCGACTATGGCAACGAGATTAATGGCCGGTGGGGCGAAAGTGGCGGTCACGCCGCCCATGGGGAGCGCGTTCCAATCGAGCCGGGCGGACCTGCGGGTGGAGAGCGTCTACCACGATCTCTACGCCACCGCCGTGGTGCTCAGCGACGGTGAGCACAAGGTGGCAATTGTCGGACTTGACGTGCTCGGTTTGGATGCGCCGTTGGTCAACGCCGTGCGGGAGCGCGTGTCACGGCAGTCGTCGATTCCTGGCGCCAGCGTCTTGATCAATGCCTCGCACAGTCACTTCGGACCCGCGATTCTGCAGGCCCTTCCCGATGAGATTGATGAAACGTACTACCAGAGTTTGGTGCAATCCCTCGCCGACGCCGTCACCCGCGCCGACGCGAGCCTGGAGCCAGTGGCGCTGCGCGTGGGCGCGGCGGAAGGAAACTTCGCCATCAACCGGCGGCGCATGGAGGGCGGCGAGGCCCAGCTCGCGCCGAACTACGACGGCATCGTGGACCAGCGCATCCGCGCAATGCGCTTCGAGCGTCTGGATGGGACCGTGGTTGCCATACTCTTCTCGGGGGCGTTCCATCCGACCGGGTACGCCTACCGCATGCCGGTGGTGAACGGCGACTACGTGGCCGCCGCCAGACAGGAAGTGGAACGACAGTTCGCCGACCAGGGAGCGCCAGTGGTTGGCTTTTTGCAGGGCTGTGCGGGCAACATGCGCGTGCGCGTCATCGCACCGGGCGGCACACGCTTCCATCCTTGCAGCGGCGAGGAAATCGACACCCACGGCCGCGGCGTCGGCGCGCTGGCCGCCCGCGCGGCGCGGGAAGCCACTATGGTGGTGGGCTATCCCATCGGCGTGGCGCACGAGCTCGTGTCTTTGCCGCTAATGGATCCACCCACGGCGGCGGAACTCAAGGACATGCGTGCCAAGGCGAAAGACGACAACTATATGCAGCTTTGGACCGGGTCGATGCTGTCCCGCCTGCAGAGCAACGGGTCGCTGCCGACGAGCGTGGACTTCCCCATCCAGGTCTTGCGCATCGGCGGGCTCTGGATGGTGGGTCTAGGAGCCGAGGTTTTCCTGGAAGTCGGCCTGCAGATCGAGGCGGCGCTCATGGCCGACCACGTGGGTCAAGCGGCGTGGACGTTAGGCTACTCCAACGACACCATCGGCTACCTCTGCACCGAGGCATCATACGCAGACGGCGGCTACGAACCCACGCGCTCGCACAAGTTCTACCACCTGCCCGCACCCTACCAGCCCCAAGCCGAACACATCGTAGTGTCCGAAGCCCTCCGCATCGCGGGCACACTTGCGTGATCTCACCGTCAGTTGAATTAGGTGTTGCGGGAAGCTCCTCGGCTCGTTCGCCGTGTGCGGGATAGTGAACACGCCGCAGTTCTTGGATGCAATCGCAGCGGTTTTGAATCTAAAGCCCTCTCCTGGGGGAGAAGGTTTGGGTGAGGGCGAAAGTCTTGGCATCGCAAGGCGCCGCTAGAGCACGACGACTCCGCAAGAACTCAACAGAAGCCGAGAGGATCCTGCGGCGTCACTTGCACAGTCGTCAGTTTGTCGGCTGCAAATTCCGCAGACAAGCACCCCGTGGCAAGTACATTGTTGACTTCCTGCGCTATGAGGGAATCCTGGCGATTGAGATAGATGGTGGTCAGCGCCAGCTTCGCAAAGAAGAGGATTCAGTTCGCACGGATTGGCCGGAGGCACAGGGGTTTCGCGTAGGTCGAATCTGGATCAAACAGGTGCTGACGCAGACGGAAGCAGTCTTGGATGCTACCCTACGTGAGTGGCAAGTCCAAGAGTCGCCCTCACCCTAACCCTCTCCCCCAGGAGAGGGAACCAGAGGGTCTCCGCGAGATGGAGAGTGTCCAAGATTTCTCTTGCACTTTCGCGGACAATGCAAGAAGAAAGCGCGGCAATTGCAGCGACGAACTGCACTGTGACTTGGCATTTGAGATGAGGCAGTGCTGAAAGACAATTGTCCCCTCAACCGGCCTCTGAGAGCGGCATGGGGGAGGCGCCGCTGAAGTGGGCGCCGATGTCGCTGGCCAGGGTCTGCTGGTGCTGCCAATCAGGCACCAGGCAGCGGTAGGGCTTGCGCAGGAGCACGCGGGGTTCGCCCTGCCATTGGGTCGCCGCCATGGAGCGCGTCAGGTTGACCTGCTGATACTCTTCGGCGTCGGCCAAGGACGTGTGCAGCGAGTACCCGTCTGGATAGTACCGTCCCTCGGTGGCGCGCTTGCCCCACTCCACACACCACAACGCTTGTTCATCCCGCATCGGCATCTGGGCCATGTCTCCTAACTGCGGCTCATGAGCCGCACAGTCCGACATCATTCTGAGATCAGAACACCGTTTTCCGTCATTCCCGCTTGCGCGGGAATCCATCTTCAATCGCAAGTCTTCTCGCGCGTCACGCAGAGATTATACCGTCAAGTCTGAGCGTTCTCAACGTTGACAGGAGAAGGATCGCTCCTCCTCCGAAACAAGCGCGCGGCCAACGTCTGCTGAATGCGCCCTTCATGCTCCGGCCTATTTCCAAAACACGGCTGGTGACGCCCTATCTCGAAGCCATGGTAGTGCCGCATCTCTAATCCAATCTAGTATTTGCTCTGGCACCCCAGTTACGTCCACAGCAATTCCGTCACTCGTAACTGATACCCACTCCCAAGCGCCCATCGATGTCTCCGAAGTAACCTGCACCGCTCTTTGGGAAGCGCTACCCGCGCCCTGCCAGGCTCCAGCAGAGAATTCGCCTATGCCTACCAAAGTGCCATCAGGTAGGCCCTCTACTTGCTGCCAAGTTCTCATAGAGAGATTTCCGGCTCCCTGCCACAACACTCCGGAAACATCTCCTGTTCCCTGCCAAGCGCCCTCGGCAACATCTTTCGCTTCCCTCAAGGCCCAAGTAGAGATATCTCCCAATTGCTGACGAAATCCTGCAAGAGTATGTGACGCTTCTGCCCAAACCTGCAATGGGACGGCCTTCGCTTTGTCCCAGGCTGCTTGCAACGGTGCAAGTCCAACGCTCTGCATCCACTCAGCGCTCAATTCGTAGAAACGATGCCCTACAAGTGCGAAGACAACAAAGGCCAAGGGCAATGTCATAGAGCTAAGTATTAGTAGGAGCGGCGGGAATACTAGCGTCAGACCAACCACTAGTCCTGCTATCGCAACAGATACTCCCCCACTTTGGATTAGATGTTGTCCAACTTGCAGCAAGAATTCAGGTTGGCTTATCTTTCCTTCCTGGTACAGTAAGCCGTATTCCATTACAGCAAATGTCCCCTCAATCGCAACAGCGACCAAGGCCCCCGTAACCGTGGCCTTGGCCGCCAATGTAACGGCATTGCGCACGGCCGTTGCATTGAGTGCGTACCTAGCTTGGGCAATCTCAGCCGCAGTCATTGGTGCGGCGCCTCTGACTTGATTGAGCAGTTTCTTTTCGAAAATGCCCGCGTTAGCGCTGTCACTGCCACCAAGGCTGCGAGGAACAAAGTGACTCCAGTCCCTTGACGCATGAAACTCCCGCAGCGCATCCGGTCCGCCCACACGTACTGACCGCGGGATTGTCTCCCAGATCGATTCTGCACCTACGAGACTTCGATATGTGCTACCCGCATTCCGGTAATAACGATTCAAATCAGATGGTAAGGCATTGAATCTGAGGTTGTTTAACCAGGTTCCTACAAACTCGCTGGCGACCCAGAATGGTATGGCTCCAGTGCGGGCATACTGAAGCAGGTCTTCCAAAGAGATTGCGTCTCTGCCTTCGCTTTCCGGGTCAGCGATTTCGGCGTAGGCAGGCCAACTCAGGGCAAAGGTGGCCCCACACGCCGCGAGGCTTGCGCCAGAGAACTGCAAGAAGGCTCTCCGGTCAAGAACTATGCGCTGTCTCTTTCCCACTCGTTAGTCCCCAACCTCTTTTGCCAATCCCATAGACGCTCTGTCGAGAACCCTAGATTCCTCGCTCCGCTCGGAATGACATGCACCGTCAACTCCTCAGAATGGAAAGCGAATTCTGTCAACGAATTACTCAACACTTACAGGAATGACATTGTGCCTCGAAAACCAAAATTCAGGTCAGACTTAATCTAGAATCTCATAGACGCTTTCAGAACCATCGTGTTATCACCACTTTGCGTTCGGTGAAGAAGTCAATCGCATCGCGGCCTTGGCCGTGGAGCGTGCCGAAGAAGGACTCTTTCGCGCCGCTGAAGGGGAAGTAGGCCATGGGCGCGGCCACGCCCACGTTGATGCCGATGTTGCCGGTGGGGGCGCGATAGCGGAACTCGCGGGCCGCGGCGCCGTCCTGCGTGAAGATGGACGCCGCGTTGCCGTAGCGCTGATTCTCGATCAGCGTAATGGCGTCGTCGAGCGTCTCCACGTGGAGCATGCTGAGCACCGGGCCGAAGATTTCGTCGGTGAAGAGCGCCATGTCGGTCTGCACCTCGTCGAATATGGTCGCGCCGACGAACGCGCCGTTGGCGTCCTGTTCTGCCGCCGCCGCGCGGCCGTCGAGGAGCAAGGCCGCGCCTTCAGCCTCGCCGCGCTCGATGTAGCCGAGGATGCGCTCCTTGGCGGACTGTGAGATTACCGGGCCAAGCTCGACGTCTTCATCCGCGCCGTTGCCAACTGCCAAAGAACCCGCCGCTTGCACGATGGCGTCGCGCACGCGTTCGTGTCCCGCGCCCACGGTCACCACCACTGACCCCGCCAAGCAGCGTTGGCCCGCGGAGCCAAACGCGGAGTTGATCACGTTGCCCACCGTCTCGTCCAGCGCGGCGTCGGGCATGACGACGATCACGTTCTTCGCGCCGCCCTGGGCCTGCACGCGCTTTCCCTGCTCGCCCGCGCGGGCGTAGAGATACCGGGCCGTCGGCGTGGAACCGACAAAGGAGATACCGCGCACCTGCGGACTATCCAGCAAGGCGTCCACGGCCTCTTTCGACCCGTTCACCACGTTGATCACGCCGGGAGGGAAGCCGCAGGCGTCCAGCTCCTCGAACACGAGCTGCATGCTCGTCGGCACCTGCTCGGAGGGCTTGATGATGTACGTATTGCCGCAAGCGACGGCATAGGGCCAGAACCAGAACGGCACCATGAGCGGAAAGTTGAATGGACACACCGCCGCAAAGACCCCCAACGGCTGGCGCACCACGTCTTCGTCAATACCCTTCGCCGCGCCGTCCTCCAGGCCGTAACCCATGAGCAGCGACGGTATGCCGCACGCCACTTCCACGTTCTCGATGGCGCGGCGCACGGAGCCGCGCGCGTCCTCCAGGGTCTTGCCGTGCTCCCGCGTAACGGCTTGGGCGAAGTCCTCAAAGCGCTCTTCCATGCGCGCTTTGACCGCAAAGAGCAGGCGCGAGCGCTCCAATGGCGGCGTGGCGCGCCAGGCGGGGAACGCGGCGTGCGCCGCCGCCACGGCTGCGTCGGTGTCCTCCTTGGATGAGAGCGGCACTTGGGCAATCACGTCGCCGTTTGCCGGATTCGTTACGTCCAGGTAGTTTTCGGTCTGGGGCGTGACCCACGCGCCGTTGACGTAGTTGCGGAGCTTGGGAGCGGAAGATTCTGTGGCTTTACGCGTTTTGGTCTGCTCGAGCTGAGATTCCATGGGTCGTTCCTTAGGTGCCTTAGGCCGTCACGTTTGCTGCTCACCCCAAATCATTGTCTAGCTGGTGTCATTATAGTGTAAGCGCTTGGCTCAGGAGGCGTGGAACGCGTTCAACTAACATGTGGGCTCGCGATGCCTATACCATGGAGACGAATGGGACGCCCAGGGCAATCGCGTCTTATTCTTGCTGGATTCACGGAGTATTTTGCACAAAGTACCGTTAGACGCGATTGCCCTGATGGCAAGCCTTGATCTCTAGACAACTGTAGGGGCACGATATATCGTGCCCCTACAGATTGTGCCCTCACCCCGACCCTCTCCCTGCGGAAGAGGGAGCAGATGGCGCATTGGCTCGTGCTCTACGCCATCAACATGCCATGTTCTCGCGCAAGGCAAGCGTTTCCTTTGTCAGGCCTTTGTGCGGGCTACTGGTTGCTCTCCCATTCGTCCACTGCGGCTTGCATCTGGTCGATTGCCAGGTCCACGGTCTCCTCGGCGGTGAGCGCCCCTTCTTCCACGAAGGCGCGGAGCGGGCCGGTGCCCGCGGAGGCGATTGCGCTGGAGGCCGGGTGCGCGAAGTAGCTGGTGGCGTAGCTAATGGCCTTGACGAACGCGCTCTGGTCGGCGGGCCGCGGATCGTCCGCCGGCGGCGCGAACGTTTCCGCCGCCGCATTCAGCGCCGGCACCGACCAGCCCTCGCCGCCCATCCAGCGTTGGTGCTTCTCCCCCATCGTCCAGATTGCGAACTCCTGCGCATCCGGGTTTTCCGCGCCGCCGGCCAGCAGGCTCATCTGCTCGTGCCCGTTGAAGGCGCCGCGCACCCTGGTACCAGTTATTTCCGTATAGGGCACTTCCACCGTGGAGAACGCGAACGGGTCGGCTTCGCGGAACGGCTTCAAGATGAACGTGCCGCCCGGCACCATGGCCACCTTACCGGTGGGGAAGACCCCGGTGCCGTAATAGTCTTCCGTGGCCGCAAGGTCTTCCCGCGTGGGGGCGGCGCGGAACTTCTCAATCGAGTCCTGCATGATCAACTGCACGAGGTGCACGGCGATTTCGCGGTTCACCACGACGTTGCCGTCGGTATCCAACATTCCCGCGTAGAGGAGCGGGAAGTAACTCCAGGCGTAGCTCATGGTAGAGATACCCCAGCGCGCGCGCTCCTCGCCCTGATTCAGGCGGCCTGCGATGTCGGCGGAAACCGCGATGGTCTCTTCCCAAGACATGTCGTTCGTCGGCGGATTCTGGCCGGCTTCATCGAACATGTCGCCTCTATAGAAGAGCGCGGTGGTGTTCGAGCCGGTGGGAACGCCCATGGTCTTGCCGCGCCAGGTAACGGCCTCGAAGAGCCGCCCGGCGTAGTCGGCCTGATTGATGCCGGCGGCCGACATGATGGGGCCGGCATCCAGCCAGTTGTCGACCAGAATGTGGGGGGCTGACGACGTATTCGCGATGTCCGGGATTTCACCGGCGGCCAGCAAGGGCGGCAGGCTGCGCTTCCAGTGCTCCCACGTGATCCTCCACGTGACCTCGGGATGCTCTTCGCCGAAGAGCTCCATGGCGGTGTTCCAGCGTAGCTGGCTGGTCTCGTCGCCCATCCACACGGCCCACACGGGTGTATGCTCCATGGCGGGCGCTTCTTGGGCCGCCTCTTTGGGGGCCATTTCCTCTTGTTGCTCCGCCGGGGCTGCGGTCTGCACCGTGCCGCAAGCGGCGAGCAATGCGGCGCCGGCAACTCCGAGTGTGCCGCCGAGAACCGTGCGTCGGGTCAGTTTCGTCGTAGACATGCGTAGCATCTCCTTGGTTTGCACCACTGCGACTCTTGACTTCTCCGGCCCGCTACTTCGCACCTTCTGGTGCGTGCGCATTGTCTGAGATGTTCAGTAAATTAAAGACATGCGGAGCAGTGAGCGGATTTCGGGTTTGCACCTCCTTTTCTGTTACCCTTCGCTGTACTTGTTCATACTATATGCCTCACCATGGGGTTAGTCAACACTCTAATCGTTTGCACGCTTGCGCCAATAGCTCCGCTCTTGCGCGATGGCAAGATGGGCGGCGGCGCAGTGAAGTCAAAACTGGAACGTAAGCCGGCTCTCACCTGTCCAACGAATGTAGCCTACCGGTTAGTCCGCCTCGTCCTTCTGAGAGGCATGCAGGGCGAGGGCATCCTCCAGCAATCCTGAGTTGGACTTCGCCAGGACCTGGATGTCCGTCAGGAGAATTGGCTCAGACGCCGTAACCTTGCTCTCAGCCCGGCTCTTCAGCCTGCGCAGCGCGAATATCAGCACCACTACAACCACGGCGGCGACTGCCGCCAGGCCGTAAGCCATCCGGGCAGCCACTT
The DNA here is from genome assembly GCA_026710945.1 of Chloroflexota bacterium. Taxonomy (NCBI): domain Bacteria; kingdom Bacillati; phylum Chloroflexota; species Chloroflexota bacterium. The sequence goes on along the minus strand of JAPOQA010000021.1, from coordinate 126,340 downwards.
CGCTATCGGTGAGCGAAGCGTCCGTGATCGAGGCAACAAAGACAAGGGCACTCAACCACGCAAGGGTGGTCAAGCCGCCATAGGAGCGTAAGAAACTCATAGCTGGTCCTCCTTCTGGGGAACGTTTAATGATCCTCTCGACAGTCGTTGCGCCGGCAAGACGCGGACTATTTCCTTGCCCATGCGGTGTCTGCCCACGGGCTGGCAGATGTATACCTGCCAGGCTTCGGCAGCATAGCTAGACGCCAAACATTCGCTCCGCGTTGCCACGAAAGAGCGCCTGCTTCACGTCAGCGTCTACCTCAGCATGTTCGATGCTGAGCTTGGCTGACTCGGCGTAGTTGATGGGCAGATTCGAACCAAAGAGCAGGTGCTCCGGACCCATGAGCGCGCACAGGTCGTCCACGTCGCCGATGGGCCCCTGCACCCGGGAGTTCTCGAAGTAGAGATTGTCCCGGTGATACGCGGTCGACCAGAGGCTGCGCACCTCCGAGAACGTAGCCCCGCAGACCAGGAAGCGCACACCCGGAAAGCCGTTCACCGCTTCCGCCGCGTCGATTGTCGTTACCGAGGGTACTTTCATCAACCAATGCGCAAAGCGGGGGTCCTCCACACCAATTGAGATCAGCACCACCAGGTTATGTTCCTCGGCCTTGCCCAGCAGCGCCTGCGCCTGGTCGTCGAGGAAATGGTACTGCTGGTAATTGGGATATCCCCGGGCCTCGGCTATGCGCGGCACGTTGCCCTTGAGGCGGCTGTACTGATGATAGTTCGGGTGCAGGCGCAGGTTACACATGCCGAAGTCGTTGATGCAGACCTCCAGGTCGTGTTCCCAGCCGGGAAAGCCCGGATTGATCGTGTACGCAGGAATAAAGCGATCGGGATACCGCCGCACGATGGCATGGAGTTCCTCGTTGCCCACCAGGAGGTCTTTATAGAAGACGTTTTCCAACCGCGAGACGACCGCTTTCTCAATGCCAAGCGCGTCCATCTTGCGCAGTCGGTCTTCAGGTTGGGCATAGGGCAGGCGGCGAAACGGCCACTCGCCGAGAAAGGCATTTGCGTCAATCATTGGGTGGAAACCTATCAGTCTGAATTGGCACGTTCTCCGTCATACCGGCGCAAGCCGGAATCTGGTGGTTCGATGTTTTTATCCTGATGGGTAGTGTTAGTTCGCACGGGACGTGCGCGTACGTCCCCGTACGCGTAACCTAGGCCGTTTCCTCGCGCTGTCTCTTACGCCTGCCCATCATTGCAATGTTGTTGGGCCACTCATCTTCTTTGGCTCACGTAGGCAACCAGAGAGACGTACTACCCGGTAGGGTCAAAGCTTGCCCCTCTTGACAAAGCCCCCCACCCATCAAATACTAGCACTGTCGAGCTCTTGTTGCCGGTCGAAGAGGCTTTGCACATTGGCGTAGAGAATCTGATTCTTGTCCTCCGGCGTGAGATCGGCCCCAAACACCTTGGCAAGCTGCGACGAAAACGACCGTCCGGAAGCGTCGCTGCCGTAGACCACATGCTCTGCGCCGACGTGCTTTACGAGAATCTCCGTGTAACCGTTCACGGCCTCGTTGCCGCCAACGTCCATGAGAACGTTGGGGAGGCCGAGGGCGCACTTGGCGCCCACCTCTATGTCACCGGCGGCATGGCCGAAGAAGAATGTGACATCCGGGTGCCGCAGCGCCATCTCCCGCATGTCCGGACCGCTGGTTTCCGTGGGCAAATTCCCTGTCACCTCCGCAAATGTGTGCTGCAGCACGGGCAGGCGGTACGCGGCGCAGATTTGCATGATGCCGTCCACCTGCGGGTCGTTGCCCCGGACCGCTTCCCAGAGCTTGACACCTTGGCGGCCGCGGTAGCCTTTCACGCGCCGTTCTAGCTCATCGCATGCGTACTGCCCGTGCACCGGATTGAGGTACCAAAACGGAATCACGCGCCCTGGATGCTGCTGCGCGAGCCCCAGGGTGCGGTCGTTGCAGGCGGTTACGAATTCGCGCGAAGGAAAGTTGGGCGAACTGCTGCCTTCCAGATTGATGCTGTTCGTGCAGAGCACCATGTCGAGGCGCTCGGCCTGGGCGAGCGCCCGCTGCATCATCCCCACGCTGCGGAAGTGTACGTGCACGTCGTAGATCATGGCTTCACCCCAGGGAGTGAACTCTTCAACTCAGCATCTCGTCCCCGTCAATGTATTCTTGTTCATGCGAGAAGGCGTTCAATTCATGTGCCGCAGCGCAGGTGCATGCCCGCTACCTTCGCGTGCCTTGCTGCAACGCGGGGGCTTGTCCCTTGCTTCTTCACGTCTTGCCGTAGCGCGGGGGCTTGTCCCCCGCCGACCCGCCGGATCACGTTACACGGAGAATACGGATTCCGCGCCCCCACACGGGAGCGAACTTTCGCGGGAATGACGACCTCAATAGCGCAGTTTCTTCACTACGGCTCGGGCTCTAGTCATCCGCCTTCTCGCGTCTTTTCGTAGCGCGGGGGCTTGTCCCCCGCTCATCGCTCCAGGGTTAAGCACCGGCGTAAGCCACGCGCCATGCAACGTGCCCATTCTCACAAGGATTTTCCGTCTGCACTCTCATCATAGCCTTGCCGCGCGAAGAGGGCCGCGGCACTGCGGTGGAGAATCATCTCCTTCGCGTCCCATGAGATGTCCGCGCCGTACACCTTTGCCAGTTGCGACGCGAACGACCTGCCGGTGGCGTCGCTGCCATAGACGACGCGCTCCGCCCCCAGGTAGCGTACCAGCATTTCGGTGTAACCATTCGTGGCCTCATTGCCGCCGATGTCCATCAGCACGTTGTCCAGGCCGTGGGCGCACTTCACGCCGTACTCGTAATCGCTGCCGGCATGACCCCAAAGAAACGTCACGTCGGAGTGCCGCAGCGCCATTTCACGCATCTCCTGCGGCGTCGTTTCGGTGGGCAGCGTGCCGCCGGCCTCGATATTCGTGTGTTGCAGCACCGGCAGATTGTACTGCGCGCAGAGGCCGAGCGTGGTATCCACGCGTGGATCATTGCCTTTCGCCGCCATCCAGAGCTTCACGCCCTGAGGACCCTTGTGTCGCCCGACCCGCTGCCGCAGTTCCGCGCGAGCGGCATCAGCGAGTACCGGATTGAGGTACCAGAAGGGAATGATGCGCTGCGGATGCTCCCGGGCCGCCGCTGCCGTGCGGTCGTTGCAGGCGGCCACAAACTCTGCCGACGGAAAGTGCGGCGAGACCGTGCCCTCCAGGTTGATGGTGTTTAGGCAGAGCACCATATTAAGCCGCCCGGCCAGACGCAGCGCCTGCGCCATCTGCCCGTCCGAGCGGTAGTGCACGTGCACGTCAATGATCATGGGGAATCCAAAAAACGCAAATCCGGCTGCCTCTGCTTCAAGTCTCGCAGTCTATGGTAGTGGTTTACCAGGAGCTTTTGCGGCCAAAACTCTCAGTAGCATTACAATAGAGAGTGTGCCGTATCCAGTTGCGTCCCAAGAAAGCACAATAAGGAGATGCCGGTGACAGAATCAATCGATGACATCAAGGAACGCTATGCAGCGTTGGATATCAAACTGGATGTCGCCGGTGAGGATGCGATAGACCCAGGTTTCCTGCTCACCTTCCCCTATGACTACCCCGACAATCCGGCTGAGGTGGTGATCGATACGCACGAGTTCACGGCGGTCTGTCCGTGGACGGGCCTACCGGACACCGGCGACCTGAAGATTATCTATGTGCCGCGCTTGCATTGCCTTGAGCTCAAGTCCCTCAAGTACTACCTGCTCTCTTTCCGGCCGGTGGGCATAGTGCAGGAACACGCCGCCAGCCGGATTCTCGATGATCTTGTGCAGGCGTGCGACCCGCGCTCCATGTCAGTATGCTTGGACTACACGCCCCGGGGCGGTTTGCACACGGTGGTGACCGTGCGGTACCCGCCTGAGGATTCCGCTGCCGACTAAGTTTGACAGTCTCACCGGCTTGCGTGGGAGTCCTCGCGCACTTGGGAAACCGCGGCGGAATTTCTTACATGTGAGCAAATTCGGGCTCTCGTGGCGCAATTCACCCCTTCGCCCCGGTCCTCTCCTGGTGGATATCTTTGCGTAACCCCACTTTCAAACAGGGGCACTCCCTCTCCTGGGGGAGAGGGTCGGGGTGAGGGGGTCTTTTTGCTACATTGGCCCTTTACGCTGAGTAGTGTCAAGACGTATCAGGCAGAATCGGTGTGCATATGGAGAGATTTCAGGAGATTCACCCTCACCCCCGTATCGAGTACGGGGCAGGCTCTAGCTCTCTCCCGTCGAGGGAGAGGGAACACTATCGCTTCCGCTTAGGTTTCGCAAAGGTCTCCAGTGGAAGCGGGGACAGGTCGTCGCGGTCAGTAGGTACCAGCGGTCAACAACAGGCACGCTGCGCCACTTCGCGGCACTGAGCCGAGGGCACGGATCACGCCTCGGCGGTCTCAGCCTTGTTGACCATCGTATCCGGGTCGCCGCCGAAGATGCCGAACGGATTGAGCGAATGGGGCGCATCGTAGATATCCATGCGTTCGGTGCGCTTGAGCCAGCCCACAACCAAGTACGTCACCGGTGTCGCGACGATTTCGTAGATCGTCTTGGCGATCCACGCAAGTATCATGGCGCGCACAACATCCATCATGGGCCATATGCCGGAGATGCCGAAGGCAATGCCGTAGAACATAATGGAGTCGACGCCTTGGCCGACGAACGTCGACGATATGGTGCGGAGCCATAGATGGCGGCCTGCTGTCCGGTTCTTCAAGACGACCATTACCATGGCATTGGAAAACTCCCCAATCAGGTAGGCCACGAACGAGCCCGCCAAGACCCAACCGGTGGTACCCAGGATGGTCTCGTAGGCGTCTTGGTCTTCCCAGAAAACGGCACCGGGGATAGCGCCTCCAATGAAGAAGATGATGACCATTAGGAGGTTACAGGCAAAACCCAGCCAAATCACACCGCGCGCCACACGAAAGCCGTACACCTCCGTGAGAACATCGCTGATAATGTAGCTCAACGGGAAACATATGACGGCAACGGATACTATGTAACTGGTGCTTCCAAGGAATTCGAAAGGCAATTCGAAGAGCGAGAGAGGTTTGGCAGCGATAACGTTGCTGACCAGCAGCACGCTAACTGCCAGAGCAATGATGATGACGAGCTTGCCGGAAAACCGCATTTACTCTCGGACCTCCTATGTGTCGGCGCTTTAGTTTGCCTAACGCTTCGCAGGCAGTATAGTGCAAAATGCGCTGTCGGTTCAAGGCACGAGGCAATGGATAGGAAGTGCAGTGTGCGGTCGCCGTAGACACACTCATGCACGATCGGTGAATTATGCCAAGAGGACACCTTCTGCCTGGGGAAAACGGAGCTCAACCGAAACGGGAGGCGAGGCTTGCCCCATCACCTTAGGGGCGACCCTCACAAGACTTGAGGGGCAGATGAGAACTCCCCCCTCCCAAGGGACACATTTGCACAACCTAAACGGCGAGCGGGAATTCCCCCCTTCTCCCTGAGGAGGCTACTGCACAACCCAGGCGGAACGCGCGGATCACTCCCTCTCCCTGGAGAGACGTTAGATCGACCTGAATGGCAGGCGGGGATTACTCTCTCTCCCTAGGGGGAACCTCGCCCAACCTGGCAGCAGGCCGGACTACTCCCTCTCCCTGGGGGAGAGGGCCGGGATGAGGGGAGAATCTTGCCGTTCCAACCTGTGCGCACGCCACAGTAACAACTGCGCAAGAGTTTGCGAAACAAGAGCGGACATTCCCACCTTAGCGAGGGCAAGCCAAGAGGACACCCAAGAAGGAGAAAAGCGTGGACATTCATGCAGGCTTAGTCGGACATTGGACGCTAGACGGCGATTGCGACGATCACTCAGGTAACGCCAACCATGGCCGGATAGAAGGCGGTGTTGCCTATACTGCGCCGCTGCCTTTGGGAGGCGGTCCAGGCGCGGCCTTGTTCGATGGCCGCAGCGCGTCCATCACAATCCCGCACAACGAGAGTCTGGCGCTAAGCACAGCAGACTTTACCCTTGCAGCGTGGGTGAATTCCAACCGCATCACGACCGACGTGCCCGGCGACATCCTGAGCAAATTCGACCCCGCTACACGGCGCGGCTTCAACTTCGGCATCCAGTCAGCCGCGGGCGTGCCCTCCTCGCAGAGCAACTGGCGCAACGTCTTCTTCGGCATAGACGACAAAACAGTTGAGCCTGACTGGACTAATAACGGCAGGCCCGGCAACGCGCAGTGCGTCATGGGCATGGCCGTGCATGCCGGCTCGCTCTACGCCGGCACCTATGAGGGCGAGGCGGGCGAGACCGGGCACGTCTACCGCTATGCGGGCGGCACGGACTGGGAGGACTGCGGCGCACCGGCTGATTGTAATGCCGTGAGCACGCTGGCAGTGTACGACGGCGATCTCTACGCGGGAGTGAGTTGCTACCGCGCGCAGGGCTCCAGTCTGCCGGAGTCGCCAAACCGCCGCCCGGGTGGCAGCGTCTACCGCTACGCCGGCGGCACGGAGTGGGTGGACTGTGGTCAACTCGGCGACGCCGAAGACGTGTTCGGCTTGGCCGTCTACAATGGCGAGCTCTACGGTTCTGCCATGTATTCGGCGGGCATGTTCCGGTACGCAGGCGGTAAGACCTGGCTGCCCTGCGGCGATCCGGGCACGCGGGTCGCGGTGCTTGGCGTCTTCCAAGGCGGCCTGTACGCCACCGGCTACGACGTGGGCGGCGTGTTTCGCTACGAGGGCGACCGCCGCTGGTCTTTCCGCGGCAATGCGTCGGACTCCACCCAGCTCTATTCGTTTGCCTCGCATCAGGGCCGCCTGCATACCGGCGTGTGGCCCAGCGGGTCCGTGTATCGCCAGGATGACGGTCTGCCGTGGCTGGATTGCGGCCGCTTGGGCGAGGAACTGGAAGTCATGGGCATGATGGTCTACAACGGCAAGCTCTACGCCGGCACCCTGCCCACCGGCAGCGTCTACCGCTACGACGGTGAGGGAGAGTGGGTGTCCACCGGCCAGCTTGACACCACGCCGGACGTCAAATACCGTCGCGCGTGGACCATGGCCGTCTACCAGGGCCGCCTCTTCTGTGGCACGCTGCCGTCGGGTAACGTGCTCTCGTTGGAGGCTGGCAGGAACGTGACCCACGACCACGCGCTGCCGGGAGGCTGGCATCACCTGGCCGCCGTGCGGGCCGGTGCCGTTCTGCGGCTCTACGTCGACGGCGCACTGGTATCAGAATCCGCGTCCTTCAACGCCGCCGACTACGACCTTGCCACCAATGAACCGCTGCACATCGGCGAAGGCCAAATCGGCCCCTTCAGCGGCAGCCTGTCCGACGTGCGACTCTACAACCGCGCGCTGAGCGAAACGCACGTCGCAGCTATCTTTGAAAGACAGCGTATGTGATGCGAGGTTCCGAGTCCAAGCAGGCCCACCAACGTATACGGTAGACAGAACCGTCTTTGAGCTTTGGCTCGGCGGGCTGTAAGCCTACGGAGACTCCAAACTCCAGCCAGAACCGGGATTTCGGATATTATGGAAACGGAACAACGAGAATATCTGCACACCCTCTATCAGGCGCATGGCAACCTAGTATACGCGTCCGTCTGTGCTCAGTTGGCCGAACCTGTCCACACGGCTGGGCCTTGGCACGTCTACATCGCATCCAAATGCATTGGCAAGAGCGAGGTCGTCTATGGCAGCCTACTCCACATCATGGACGAGGCCATTAGACCACTCTTTCGGGTGCGTCAGTTTCTGCAAGAGTTGGGGAGTGCTCTCCCAGACGAACTGCGCTCGTCCGTTGAAACCTCGGTAGTAGATGGCAATATTACGCTTACCCTCCCAGAAGGGCCTCACACTGATGCCCTGCTCCACAAACAAGAGCAATTCTTGAAAGACGCTCTGCTTCTGAGCGCAACCCATGTCAGGACCCTTCTTGAGGACTTCGACGGCGTGGGGAACATCAGGATAGCCATCTACGACTATGAGGGTAGACCAGCTGGGGATGTCCTGCTCTCAAAGGTGTTCCACACACTGGCGCATTACCGCTACTGCATGGTCTCCGGGGAGTTCGTCCATGACATTTTCTCCCGTGAAGGTCAGTTGGGAGACACCAGCCTCACCGGGACGAAAATGAAAGTCGAGGGCTTGTTCAAGGCGGTCTTCGAGTTCATTTCGGAGATCAGGGTAAGGCGGTTTGTGGGCGTCCTGCGAGCGAGATTGCACAGTCTTTCCGCGGCCTCGGAGCCTAGGGATATCATATTCGCTGTCCAGAACCTGCAATCGGTATGGCAGGTCATCCGGGACCGAACCGAGGAGGGAAGTCCGCTCCCTGGATTCCTGTTGTATCTCCTAGATAGGTTTGTGACCGAGAAACTCAGCGCGGAGGCCCCCGAGTGGGCGACGAAGGCCGATATGCAACTGGCTTGGAGCCGCTTTACCTTTAGGGTCGCAGACGACCTAGGTCAGCAGCTCGTTGAGGTGCGTTTCGGCGTCGGTGAGAACACGGTAATGCTGGAATTGACTTGGGACGAGTTCTTCACGGAATTGGTCCGATTCCATGGAGACGAACCAATGGTGTCGTACGAGACACTAGACGAAAGATTCAAGGCTCTAAGTGACCCTATGTTACCTCCACCGGCCAGTCCGTAGCCGGATTAGGTCTAACTCGTCGTCGGACTTACCCTCATCGGTACCCACCGAGAGCGCTCTGAGCCTCAAATGTCCCGTAGGCTCGACACGCGAAACGCGGTGCTGAGCGTTCGTCGCGACGGTCGCTCTCTACACCGCCAGACTCATCCATGCAGGCTGTGCTGGCCACTATCTTCCACCTCATTGGCAGGCTACGCCGGTGCGGTGGGGGTAGGAGAGCAGGCGTGCCTGATCCCGATTCAGGCGCGGTCGTTACCGCCTCCTGAGCAGCAGTCCCCTCATCATTGCCGCCAAAGGCTGGGCGTGGCCAATAGGACAATTGCCGCCACAAGCTTCATGAGGTGTGTGGACTCCGACAGTTTCGACCTCAGCTTTCTCTAACCTCGCTTCTATTCCGACAAGACCTACAGCGCTCCCCACCTGGTTACTCCTCCGCCAGCATCCGGTAGCCGACGCGGGACTAGGCTAAGTGCCGCAATTCGGCTTTGCCCAGGTACACCACGTGGCCCGCGACTTCAGCAATGTGACCGCACCAACAAAGGTCGTCTCTCGATGCCCCAGCATCCCGGTTGATACTGATATATTCGCCGGCCTGCAACCCGTGGCGAGCATCCCATAACCTGAGCTGCACCTCGCCCGTATTGGCTTCTGCCCAGTTGAAATCGTGCAGGGACATCCATTGGCGGTCATGAGGCATGCGATGTGGCCGTTTGCTGCGCGCTTGATAGCAAAAGCGACCACGGTCGGTAATGATGGAGAGTTCCCCAAAGAACATGTGAGCCAGATACAGCCGGGCGTCCCGCTCGGTGCGAAACCACGACGGGCTTCCCCTGGACGGATCGACGGTGGCCAACCAGAACCCGGCGGGCAATGGTCGCACCATCCCAAGCACTTCGCTCGACGGTGTGGTCACGACTAGGTTCACGGAACCTTCATGGTGGAATATGCAGGTCGGTATCTCATCGCCTTGGACATGTTCGGACATAATGTGTCCAAAGGCGATGGTTCTTAGCGCCAGATCGTCGGAACCGGTCAAACCGTAGCACACATTGAGAGCGACCCGATTTGCGTCCCTATCGGGTATTGCCTCCCTAGAGGTGGTCAGCTTCTCGATTGCCTCCACATAGGTGGATTGCTGCTCAAACCACCCTCTGTACGCCTCTTTGCTGTCCGGTTTCAGGGAATCGAATTCATGGCTGCGGAGAAAAGCCAGGTCTGCGAGCTCGTGGACTCGACTGCCGATTGGGCCGTAGCGCGATTCTATTGCCTCATCGACAGCGCACAGAATTTCGTAATGGAATTCCATGTGGGCCTTCTCCACCCTTGGATTGTCAATTGAGGACTCCAATTCAAGATACCGCATGAGTTGAAACTGCTCAAAGTCGCCGGCTTCCTCAAGATACTTTGGCAGTGAAGCTAGGTGGCGGAAGTCCGGGATCTGTGTGTTCGTGCCGTAGAACTCGATAGCAGCGACAAAGGCTCTGTCCAAGGAGGCAGCGACCACTGGATCGACTGCCCTCAACTGGTCAAGCAGGACTCGCAAGTTGTGGCCCCACTTGTATCTCTCACCTCGTCTCTTTATGAGGTACTTGAATCCGTCTTCGATGGCTGAGTGGGCAGCTACCAACCTGTTCATCCGCTGGGGAATCAAGGCCTCACGCCACGCTCGCGGGCTTGGCGGGTCGTGGCGATGGCGAGACGCACTTTTTATGTTGGGGATGATGGAACCGAGGTAGCGGGCCGCATCTCTGATTCGCCATATAATTGAGTGGGCGGTCGCATCCAAGAGCGGCCCGCCTGTCCCTTCGTTCATCGTCATTCCTCGCCCTGCCTCTCCCCACTGGGCATCAGGGATCCGACACGGAGCTTGGTGAAGATGTAGGTATGGTTGCCGGCGTCGTCCAACCTGCGGCGCAGCCTCTTCACATTGGTACGCGCCGGCCTCGGGCCGCCGGGGTTGTCCTGGCTCCAGACTCCCTTTAGCAGTTGCTCGTGTGCAGTCACCGTCCCCAGACTTTAGGTCGACCGCCGGCAAATCCTAGATTCCGTCTATTGCCACAGTTCGGGATCGGGTCGGTTCATCAGTCCGAAGCCCAGGTATCCATACCAGATAACCAGCAACACGTAGGAACTCCGGGCCAAGGAGATAAAGGTGTCGCGACCGTCGTTGTTGAGTACGGCTATCATGAAAAAGACCATCACGGCCAGGCTGACAAGAGCAGCCAGCAGGGAGACAATCCGGTTGAAGTCGTCTCTTGTGGAGAGGCCCAACGCGAAAATGAAGCCGCCAAACCCGAGCGCGATGCCACCGGCGTAGACGAAAGCGGAGCCGGTGTAGTAGACGGGTACGGTCGCCATAACCTGGTCACTGGTTTGGGCATCGGCCAGAATGAAGTCAATGCCGCCGGAGAGAATCCAACCGGTCAGCCCGACGAAGATCATGAAGTAGCCCATCTGCACAAGCGCCTTGCCGTTGCCCTGCAAGGTCACGTTTCGCATCAGCGCGTAGAGGCCCGAGAGGATGAGCGTCAGGCCAAGGATTATGGCGATGTTGGTAACATTGGTCAGTGTGGCGTTGGTGCCCTTGGCCGTAATGGAGCCAACGGCGTCTGACACGCTAGCGCTATCTATCAGTAGTCCACCCGGCTCTATGAGAAAGAAGATGAAGGCGACTATCGGACCGAATATGAGGGACAGGCCCGCTAGCCGATTCACGGATATTGTGCCCATGATTGAGTCTCCTTTTGTGCTGTCATGGGAAGAATCCACTGGGTCCAATCGCTACTAGCATACATTCTGCCGCGAGAGTTGTGGTATTGCAAGGGGAAAGTTTCAGCGTACAGGCAATCTTCGGCAGTGGACTCAGACAGCGCGCAGCAGTTCACAGGCCGGGGGCAGGCCAGCACGCTGCAGGCGCTCCCATGGCCGGCCTTGCCCCCCACTGGGCACAACGGCAACATCGGTACCGCACTGCTCGTAAGCTCGCTGGAGAGAGAGAACAGAGGAGTCTGAAACACGGCGGCTGGCAACCACCTCGCGACTGTCCGCGGCGGTGTTGCTCTACGGACGTACGTAGACGGCGCGCAGGTAGCGGAATCCCCGTCCTTCCACCGTCAACGACGACCTCTCGCTAAAGGATCCACTACAAATCGGCAACGGCCAAGTCGGCCCCTTCAGCAGCAGCCTGAGCGACGTGCACCTCTACAACCGCGCGCTGAACCGAAGCGATGTGACCGCGTTGTTTGAGAAACCGCGTCTGTAAGCTAATAATTGCGTGATTTTAGGCCCACCAATCTATAGTTGAGACCTGAGGGGGGGCTCAAACTTCTCGCCAACTGCTGACCGGGGCCTGAGGGGCAGGCGACGACCGGCGGCTGGTAAAGAGACTGCCCAGCGTGAGTCATATAGCCGAGCCGAAGGCCGCCACCACTTTCGGCCAGCGGTGGAGCTAGGGCTGGATGTCGACTGCTAGCGATAGTGGAACGCCGAAAGGAATAGAGAAGGCCGAGAGAGCGAGGTGGTATGAGATCCCTGAGTGAGCGCAGCCTACTCTCAGGCGGCGAACCGTACCGCTCTGCTTTCAGGTGAATGGAACTTTCCCGCAGCCAGTTTGCGATAATTGCCGCGAATCTTAATCGCCGGGTCAGCCTACCTTGACCGCCGTGCCGTAGGCGACGATTTCGGCCGATCCCTGTGCAACACCCGCAGTGATGAACCTCGTACCCACAATGGCATTGGCTCCCATTTCTTCTGCGCTCTCGACCATGCGCTGCAGTGACACCTCGCGCGCCTCTGCCAGCAGTTTCGTGTACTCCACTACTTCGCCGCCGACGACGTTACGGAAAGCTGCCATAATGTCCTTGCCGATGTGCCGGGAGCGCACGGTGCTTCCGCGCACCATGCCTAACGTCTCGACAATTTCGGCTCCGGGAATTGTATCAGTTGTCGTTACGATCAATTGTCGACCTCCAAGAAATTCTCTTGCTTCTTCTGGATTATTCTGTCCCTCAAAGCGGCGGCCAAGAATACGGCCAGACCAACCGGTAGGGCGAGGAGGGCCGCCTTTATCAGGAGGGGTACATCATCCGCCCTCACGATTGCGTACACCCAGAACCCGCCCAACACCAGCAGTCCCGCGGCAAGGATCGCCCCACCGATCCACAGCCATGGCCTGTTGCTACTCTCGGTTCTAGCCATCGGAGTCCCTCCTTGTACCGAAAAAGCTATCCTTCAATTGACATTATCCCACCCCTGCATGGGGCTGTCATTGCCCTGCTCCCCGGAATCCGTTCCAGCCAAGGTGTCATTTTTCTAGTAGCAGTATGGGAAAGCCGACTCCCCTCCATTGGGAGTTTCCGCCGAGGTGATTGCAGTCCAGTCTTACGAGACCCACAAAGCTAGGAGGACATCGTGCCGTCAGACGTAACCGAACGAACCGCTGAAATCCGCGGTGTCAACGTGCGCTGGATCACCGTCACGGTGGCGGGTCATACCGTCGAGGAGATCCTGTTGTACGACGTTGCCGAGGCGGAAACTGTCTATGACAAGCCCTTCGATGACGAGTTGGACAAACACATTCAGATGGGCATGTTCGCCATTGACCGCATAGCGGTCGGCGGCGCTTTGCACAAGGTCGCCTCGGCTACGAGCTATGTCCTCGACGGCAAGTGCATCCGCACCGCTAAGTTCGACCAAGGGGAGAGGTGATTACTCCTGCGCCAGCAGCCAGGTGAGCAGGGCGTCCGTGAAGGCGTCGCCGGAGGCGGGGGCAGGTCTGCTGCCAACTCCCATCCAGAGTTCGATGTAGTTGCCGTTAGCCGGCAACCGGGCCGAGAAGCGCCAATTTGAGGCGGCATAGTCTGCTCACTGGCCCTCCAACTCTTCCCGCAGGCGCTCTTCCTGTTCCGCCTGCTCCGCGGTCATGGCTTCGGCAAAGTCGGCGATCTCGTACAGCGGCCGGATCTCGATCTCGCTGGGTCCCGGCATGGGATTGGGACAGCGCTTCACCCACGCCACGGCCTCGTCCATGTCCTTCACCTCCCATAGCCAGTACCCCGCCACCAGTTCGCTGACGGCCGGAAAGGGACCGTCAATGACTGTCCGTTCTTCTCCATTGAAGGCCACTCGCTTGCCTGCCGACGTAGGCTTGATGCCGTCGCCGCCGCGCATGACGCCGGCCTCGACCAACTCCTGATTGTACTGCCCCATGGCCTCGATGAGTTCGGCGGAGGGCATAATGCCGGCTTCACTGTCGGCAGTAGCTTTGATCAGGACGATGACGCGCATCTGCACATTCCTTTCGTGAATCCAAGCTTGGAGAGAGATGACCGCTCAAGGGAACATTAGACCAATATAGCAAGATGAATGAAATCTTAAGCAGGGATTCTGCGTTGAGATGACGTACCGCATTGTAAAACATGCCCTGTCGCACGATGTCGCCGCATCGAGTGCTGTCCTTGGGCAACCGAGTGTCGGCGAGCCGGACCGGCACATTCAATATGGTACTTATTCTTGTGATAGCAGCCAGTTGACCAGAGCATCCGCAAAGGAATCTTCGAAACCAGGGGCGTGGCTGCTGCCTTCGCCGCTCCAGAGCTCGATGGTGATGCCCGCGGCGCAGCCCTCCTGTACGCGGTAGGCGTGGGTTTCGGCGCCGGGCACGGCTTGGTCGAGGTCGAGGGTGGCGTAGGGTTGGGGTTCCGCGGGCCACGCGCAGCCGGCGCGCTCGCCCCAATGCCTCACCATATTCTCCGCGCCAAGGTAGAACGCCCGTTCGCCTTCGTCATCCGGCTCGCTCTCGTCGCCCGCATACAGGATAACGCTATCCGCCGTGCCGTGGATGTGCAGCACGGACACGGGCGGCGCGCCCTCGCAACTCGAGTCCTCCACGTAGCTTGTACCCGCCAGACCGGCCACGGCGCGCAGGCCGGGCAGACCTTTGCAGGCCAGGTGGTGCGCCATGAACCCGCCGTTGGAGTATCCGAATACGTACACCGGCCCGAAGGCCTTGACAGCCTTAGCGCTCGCTACCAGTTCGGTCAGATACGCCACGTCGTCCTCGCCGGATTTGCCGCCGTCACAGCACTGGTCGGTGGGATTCCAGAAGCGGTTGCCCGCGCTGTCGGGTATGCCGTTGGGCAGCAGCAGCGCAAAACCGTGGGAGTTCACACGCTCGTGCACCGGAAAGTACCGGCTATGGTCGGCGGAATTGCCGCCAAAGCCGTGCAATGACACGATGAGCGGGGTGCTGCCGTCAACAACTTCCAGCGGCAGTACCAGGACAGACTGGTCCTTGCGCCCGGCGTGTTCCAGGTAGTAGACCTCGCCGCCGGCCTCTTCCGCCAGCCGGGCTGTCCGTTCCAAGACGGTGTCGTCCGGCTGGGCAACCTTGCTGACCTTGTCCTGCGACCACTGCTCCAGGAGGGGGAGAAACTGCTCCATTGTAGCGGCAGCTTCTTCGAGTTCCTGCAGCCGGGCATCCTGCTCATTCAAGCGCTCGCCCATGAGCGCGATCTCAGCGGTGAGGAGCGCGGAGTCGGCCTTCAGTTTCGCGTTTTCAACCTCAAGGCTTGCGAGAGTCTCTTCCAGGGAGTGCACCTGCGCTTCCAACTCAAGCAGGCGCGCGTCCTGCGCGGGATCTGTGTACACAACGGTACATGCAGTTAACGCGGCGGCCAGCAGGACGCAGGCCGCAACTGCGCCAAGGTAGCGCAGAAAACCGTCCCAAAGCGACTGCATGAGCACATTGCTTCTCATAGTCTTTCTCAAGTACTGCAGCGCCCATTTAGTAAATGCTTCGCACTGCTCTATCTGCGGTGATAACTGCCAAACCCATTAGCCTCAAACGCGGATTGGATCATTTTCTTAGCTTACATGGCCCTTACGCACTGTATACGAGCTTTTCTCAACTCCTGGCGCTTCCGATTAGCGCGCCATTTCAAGAAAAGCGTCCGCCGTGTCGGCTAGCTTGCGGCCTGTGCAGTGCGCAGCCGGGCCAGCGGTGTGTCGTTGATCGGCAGGTGGACGAGGGCGGCGAATATGCCGAAGCCGACGCCTGCCCACCACATGGCGTCGTAGGAGCCAGTCTGGTCGTAGAGCAGCCCGCCCAGCCACACGCCGAGGAAGCTCCCCACCTGATGGCTGAGAAAGACGATGCCGAACAGGGTCGCCATGAACCTGAGCCCGAACATCTGCGCCACGATTCCCGTCGTCAGCGGTACGGTGGAGAGCCACAGCAGTCCCATCGCCGCCGCAAAGAGGTAGACGGTCAGTTCGTTGGCCGGGGCGAGCAGCAAAGCCAAGACGATCACCGCCCGACCGGCATAGATGGCCGAGAGGCCGTACTTCTTGGAGTACCGTTGCCCAAACGCGCCCGACAGCAACGAACCGCAGATGTTGAAGAGTCCTACGAGAGAAAGCGCGTAGGCGCCAGCCCGCGCCGAGAGGCCAAGATCGGTCACGTACGTGGGGAAATGGGCGGTGATGAACGCCACGTGGAACCCGCACACGAAAAAGCCCGCCGTGAGGAGTAGATAGCTCCGCTGGCTGAGCGCCTCGCCCAGGGCTGCGGTCAGGCCCTGATTTGAAGCCGGTTCTCCTTGCGCTGCCGTGCCGCGCGGCAGGGTGAACGCCAGCGGCACCAGCACCAATGCCACAACGGACATGACCAAAAGGGAGTCAAACCAGCCGTAGTTGGCGATCAAGATCTGATTGATGGGAGAAAAGAGCACCTGGCCCATAGACCCCGCGGCAGTGCCGAGCCCCAATGCCAAGGACCGCCGCTCCGGCCCGATTATGCGGGCAATAGCCGCCAGCACCAGCGAAAACGAACTAAAGGCGACGCCCACGCCCACCAGGATCCCGCCGACCAAATAGAGCGTAGGTCCAGTGTCGGCCAGCGCCATGCCGGCCACACCGGCTGCATACGCCACCGCCCCCAGCGCGACGACCTTGGACGTGCCGTACCGGTCCGCAATCGCGCCCGCCACCGGTACGCCCATGCCCCACAAGAGATTCTGGATCGCCAGCGCCAGGGCGAAGGTCTCCCGCGACCAGCCGCGCTCGCTCGTAATCGGCTCCAAATAGAGACCAAAGCTCGACCGGATGCCGAACCCAATCAGCGAGATCAAACACGCCGCCACGATCACCGCGATTACGGCAATACGTCCGGGAATAGCGTTTGTGGAAACGGGGTTCACGAGGAATCGCTCTGCAGCAGCTAAACGAGGTTGCAATCACGAGGGTTGAGCGTTCGCCGCTGGCGGCTCATCCGAAGCTAACTATACACGCGTGATGACCGTGGCTGCAGCGTGACCATATGCGGCGGCCGCGTGGCTCTACCATTGCACGTCGCTGGAACGAGACAGGCTTCGCACGCTGGCGCACCCACAAGATCGATACCGCCCATTTCCCGAAGGGTTGCGCCCGGAGACAACTAGGTCCAATCCGCTCACTGAAGGTGAGGACTATTGGTGTCAAAGGGATTCTGCAATTCAACCCCAAGCTGGGAGAAGTCGCCCGCATTCCGGGTGACCACCGTCAGCCGGTGTACTCTGGCGACTGCCGCGATCATGGCGTCTTCAGCCAACGTGTTTGATCTCCGGTGCATGATCCGTGCCCACTCCCTAAAGGCGGGCGCGTCCATTGGCAAAACGGCATAGGAGGCGAGAACCTTGTCCAGCCAGGCTTCCAGTTCTTCCGCCTTCACCTCATCCTGCTCACGGGTAATCTCGATCCCCGCCTGAATTTCCCCAACTGTCACCGCAGACAGGAAGAGTTGCTCAGCCGGTACAGCAATTATCCAATCCAATACTGCGCCATGTGGACGTGGGCGCCGCAGTTCCGAGACCACGTTGGTATCGAGGAGGTACACGGGCCTATTCCATGACCAAGGGTGGTCGGTGGCGATGCTGCCGCCGCGGCGGCGTGAGGTTTTCAGTCCGCGCCTCACTCGCGAGCAGGAGTTCCTTCAAGTCCGGCCTCGTCATCGTCTCTAACCTTCGCCATTGCTCAATGGGAAGGATCACTGCGGTTTCCACCCCACGCCTGGTTACGATTTGCGGTCCCTCGGCGAGGACGGTTTCGATCAGCTCGCTGAATCTTGATTTGGCATCTTGAACCGGCCACTTCTTGCTCATGTCTTGCTCCCACCAATACTATACTGACTAGTGCTCAGACTAGGCTGCTTGAGCTTTTCTGTCAAGTGAGTGGGGCAATCACGCGAAGCATGCGCGGTCAGCCAAGCTCTCGTTGCTCTGTGGTCCACACATTCTTGCAGACCCTAATCTTTCAAGACTGTGAAGCCGTTAGTCCAGCGCGGCTACCGCGTCGATCTCCACCAGCCAGTCGGTGGACGCCAGGGAGCCGATTTGGACCATGGTGGCGGCGGGAAAGGGCGGCTCGAGGATTTCGTTACGGACCAGGGTGATGGTCTCGCGGAAACGGATATCGGTGACGTACATATTCATGAAGACGACGTTGTTGAAGTCCGCGCCGGCGGCCTCCAGGAGAGACTCGATGTTGGCAAAGACCTGGCGCACTTGCGCTTCGATGTCGCCCGCGCCGACAATACTGCCGTCGCCGGCCGTCGGCCCTTGACCGGCAATGTAGAGCATCTCGTTCGCTTGCACGCGCAGGGCCATGGAGTAAGGGGCGGACGGCTGGGACATGCCCGCGCCGAGTAGGGGTTCTTTCTTCATGATGGGGGCTCCTCATCTGATTGAGTGATTTGGGCAGCACTTACACAACGGGCATTATAGCCGCTGTATCGGCATACTCCAACCGCTGCAGCCCCCTGCGGCCCGTGTGCGAGACCGCCGGAACTCTTCCCCACGTAAAACCATTACCGTCGTCGCGCGTACTCCAGGCGTCGCTACCATCCACACGTCCGGCGTTGTTTCAGGGTCCGGCAGCTTGCTTCTTAACGGCGTGGCGCAACCGCTCTGGAGGCTGGGTACTCTCGGCTGCTGTGAGCATCGCCTGCGTGAACATAGTATTCTGACGCTAAGGATCAGGCGACAGAACCAGCCCAACAAACGAAAGTAGCAACGACGGTCCGGCAGCGTGGCCAAGAGCGTCACGCTTGGCACGAAGTGAGCCGGTTTGCGCGGGTACGGACATTCTGCGCACAAGGCTCTTGATCAAACACTAAGGAGCAAAGTAATGGAACAAGACATCGCCTTTGAAATGGCGGCTTCCAGCATCCGCTTCGGCTGGGGTGTCACCCGCGAAGTGGGATTGGACCTGGCGGAGCTCGGCGTTAAGCGCGTGATGGTGGTCACGGACCCGGTCTTGCGGGAGCTGCCGCCGGTCGCGACGGTGCTTACAGCGCTCGAAGAGGCTCGCGTACCGTACGTGCTCTTTGATCAAGTCCAGATAGAGCCGACCGATACATCGTTTCAAGAGGCTATCGCGTTTGCCGTCGCGGAAGAGGTAGACTCATTCGTCGCGGTGGGCGGCGGCTCGACGATCGATACGGCGAAAGCGGCCAATCTCTACGCCACTTATCCGGCCGAATTTCTCGATTACGTCAACGCCCCCATCGGCAAGGGGCTGCCGGTCCCCGGACCATTGAAGCCGCTGATCGCGATACCGACCACCGCCGGCACCGGCAGCGAAACCACCGGCACCGCCATCTTCGATCTCGTCGCGATGCACGCCAAGACCGGCATCTCCCACCGCAATCTCAAGCCCATGCTCGGCATCATCGATCCGGAAAACACCGCCACCCTTTCGCCCACGGCAGTTGCTTCTACCGGCTGCGACGTGCTCAGCCACGCCTTGGAGTCCTATACAGCAATTGCCTACACCTTGCGGCCGTATCCCGAGCGCCCAATCTTACGGCCGGCGTACCAGGGGTCTAATCCCGTGAGCGATCTGTGGTCCGGCCAGACGCTCGAGATGGTGGCGGAGTACCTGCCGCGGGCGATGGCGGACCCGGAAGATAGAGAAGCCCGCGAAAAGATGCTGCTGGCGGCGTCCTTTGCGGGCATCGGGTTTGGCAATGCGGGCGTGCACCTGCCCCACGGCATGTCCTATCCCGTCGCCGGCATGGTGCGCGACTATCACCCGGCCGGCTACGCCGGCGACCAGCCCATCGTGCCTCACGGCATGGCCGTTATTTTGAATGCGCCAGCGGTCTTCTGCTTCACGGCGGCGGCGGGGCCGACGCGCCACACTCGGGCGGCTGAACTGCTGGGCGCAGACGTGAGGGGCGTGATGCCAAAAGACGCCGGCACAGTCCTCGCCAACCGGTTGATCGAACTCATGCAAGTACTCCAGGTGCCAAACGGCCTCAGCGCCGTCGGGTACACCAGCGCGGACATCCCGGCGCTGGTGGAAGGCACATTGCCACAGCACCGCGTCACCAAGCTCTCGCCGCGACAGGCAACGGCGGACGACCTGGCGCGCATGTTCGAGGACGCCATGCGCTATTGGTAATCATTGCCGCACTCACGTCAGACTCTCCGATTGGATGCGGCACCTGCGCATCAACCACAGCAAACAGTACGTGGACGGTGAGGTGCACACGAACACCATCGAGGGCT
This sequence comes from Chloroflexota bacterium, assembly GCA_026710945.1. Classification (NCBI taxonomy): domain Bacteria; kingdom Bacillati; phylum Chloroflexota; species Chloroflexota bacterium. The sequence continues at coordinate 106,118 of JAPOQA010000021.1, read as the reverse complement.
TCTGGTCATTGGTGAAGCGAGCGATTGCCGGGCAGCACCACCACTACACGGTAGAACACGCCCACCGCTACATTGACGAGACGACCTACAAGTACAACGTGCGGAAGTCGAAGCTGCTCTGGGACGACTACATGCTGCGGGCTGTGGGAGTAGCTTAGTCGTCAAGACACAAGCTGTGTTCTAAGCAGAGGCGAGGAAACGCAAGATATAGGGCGTGCGAGGCCGCAGCTACTTGACAAAAACTCGCATTAATGGTAGGATTCTTGACCAGAATAAGCCGATGGCCGAGAGCCAGTTTTCCCGACTACTCTCGGCCATCTAACGCGGTTTCCGCCACCGCTTGTCATAGATTACCACCAAGAAAGGAGGTAGTCAAGGCGGAGGAAAGCTAATTTTGGACAAGTGCTTCCACGGCCTGGGAAAGCATGGGAGCTAGTTGGAACGGAGATTAGTTCCAATGCTCAGTATGTACCCTTTGACGTATTCCGAAAAGAGAACGTTATACGAAAAGCAGTTCGGCAGGTGCCCCGGCTGCTTGGAGAAGTTCGAACTCTACCGGATGCAGGTGGATCACATTATTCCCAAATCCCGATTTGGGAGCGACCTCAGTTTCAACCTGCAGTTGTTGTGTATGAGTTGCAATCTTCTCAAGGGCGACGGAAACATGATGGAACTTTGGAGAAAACTCGCAGAACAGAAACGCCAAGAAGAGACCTACAGGTTGCCTCGTTGGTACAATCTGTTCTAATAACATGAAAACACAAAGAAGAAAAGACCCCGCCGTTTGGCGGGGTCTTTTCTTGAGTTTTCCTGGATAACCATGTGCCGGGAGTCTGCCTTTAGGTAGCCTCCGCGTTGAAAGAAAGTCTGATCCACAGGTACCCCCAACTTCGGGTTCCCTAAAGATCGGCGCAGCGCGCGCAAAGCCATTCAGCCGTAAGTTGAAAGACGCAGAATTGTCGCTCACAGCCCCGGCATGACGCCATAGACGGAGATTTGACGCGCTGAGGGCACAATTGAGTTTACCCTACCACGAATCAGCACCTTCGGTTTCTTTTTTGGCGCGTTCCAAGAGTTCATGAACCCACCGAGGCCCCCGCCAAAACAGCCTAACCATGTCAATTAAGAGCGTTATTAGCTGACCGCATTCAAAGAACAGGAACCAAAGCACTCCCAAATCAATTGCCACCTCAATCGCTGAGGCCAACGTAAACGGCCTCGAGAATGCGTTGAGAATTCCTGTACCAGCTATGAACCCGCTAGATAGAGCGTACGGTGTTGCTACAGCCAAAAGTAGTACTGCTACACCCGACCGGATTCTGCTAACCGGCTTTTCGTTGTCCAGCATGTACTGCACTGTCAACCGATACGCCACCCATCGGGCAATGCGCAAGGGCAGAAAGACAATCAGCCAAATTAGCAGGACGTCTATAAAGACACCGAATATAAGGCTCAGAATGACTATCATGATCAGGTTCCTATTCTCTCTCTCTCAAACGGTCGAACCTCACCTATTCCACAACCCCGCCCAGGCACTGCACCTGGTAGCTGTCACTGAGCAAGACCCAATCCCGCAAGCCATTGTTCAGCCATGCCCGCATCAGCCCGTTATGGACCCTGTCGTAGCGATTCGTACTCCGCTTGCCGTAGCGCCCGAATCGCTCGTACCACCAACGCGCCTCCAGCCTGAAAGCGGTAACCTCCTCTTGCAGGCAATCGGCGGCTGTCGCTGCCGGACGGTGCCCCCGGATCTGGTACTCCTGGGCATGAAACACCTCGTGGATAAGCGTCGCCGCAAGCACAGCACTATCCTGCCCGCGCAACGTCTCATTGATCGTGATGCGATTGTGCGCTGAGGAATACTGGCCGTAGGTGTACGACGGCAGCGGACCGAACGTAACGTCCACGCCGGTATCTATAAGGGCATAGAGCACTCGTGACCCAATCTCATCATCTCCACCTGTTCTTGCCATACGAAACGCCGACAGCAGGTCAGGGTCAATGTACTGGTTCGGCTCCCCGTTCCGCTCGCACCGCTCCCGAGGCCAATCCAGCACCCACATCCATTTGAGTATCTCGTACCCGTCGGAGCCGAGATCCACATATAGCTCAACCCAATCATTCGCCCATGTTTCCCTTTCTGGTGCCGGATTGCGTTTTCCCTTCCACCCATACATTTGCGACCAGTACAAAACTTCCCTCGTCATTATGGCCGCTTCTAAAGCCATGCACTCTTCAAAGGACTCGACCTCTCCCTCTTCTTGGTAAACCTTCAGCCACATCGTCGGCCAGATGAGCCGCAGTCCCAGCGTTCGTGGATCCTCACGGCGGTACTCTCTGTTGATCGCAACCTCTGCCGGCACCGCTCTCCAGTAGCTGGTGTCTTGGAATGTTGCACTGGCGCTCAATCCAACGAACATATCCGCAACCTTATTCCCCTCATCGGTAGTCCGCATGACGTGGTAGGCCTGTACCAGTGCAGAGTCTACGAACGGGCGCGGTGTGGGCGTTGGATGCGGTAAGGGGGTTGCCGTTGGGGGCGGGGGTATCGGCGCAGGCACGGGCGTAGGCGTAGCGGCGACACCACCAGGCGCATAGTCCGGTTCCCAGGGAAACCGTTGCCAGTTCAAGCGTTCTTGAAGACCATAGGGCCCGTTGATCCAGGTGCGGTGGCCATCGGTGAAGGCTGTCCAATTATCGGCTTTTCGCCAGACAAGCAGGCCACCAGTGGTTTGTTGTACAGCATCACCGTTGGCATTGAGATGCTCATTCTCCAAGCACTCGCCCACGATGTCGTGACCGATCAGATCCCGCAGGGTTTTGAAGCCAAGTACGAACTGACAATGGTCCGAGGCTGTGACCGTGGATGGAATCAGGGCGAGGCAAAGTGCGAGGACAAGAACGCGAAGTGTAAGCACGGTAGAAGCCCCCTTGTAGAGATGAGATGGCGTAATTGCCTAGATTGCACCTTAGCACAGCCCCACAAGGGGACAGGGGCATTACGCCTGTCTTTCTCCCAAGCCGTGAGGCGCACGGCAGAGGGACTGTGCTGTTTCAATCTAGGCAACTGCTACTCTAACAAGGGGAGAAAATCCACGTCAAGACTACATCTGCTGATGGCTGTTGGCACTGCATTTGACTCCCTGTGACTCTTCGCGCAGCCTTGGCCAAATAGCAAACAAGCCCACATCGAAAACATCCCAAAAAAAGAACATCAAACGCACCGATTTCTCCCTTGACAGAGCAATATCTTGTGTTTTAGACTCTCCTCTACACAATATATAGTATGCGGTGACTGTCATGCAGGGATAAGGTGGCTACGGCATAATGGACAGAGACACTCTGGTATGCGTATACATAACTCCCTGTAGCTCAGTTGGATAGAGCAGCAGTTTCCTAAACTGCGTGTCGGGCGTTCGAGTCGCCCCAGGGAGACCGGTTGGGCCGGACTCGCTCCGGCGCAATTGCCCCTTTCGTTCAGAACGATCTTTCGGTTTTCTTTCCGTCTGCCGTTCTCGGCGGCTTGCTCTCTCCTGCACAGTGGCAGTGCCGCTTTGCTGCAGTCCCCACGAGGAGGAAGGGATTCCATGGATTCACGTACGCGCACGCAAGGGCGTACCCGACGCTCGCTGTTAAGTCTGCTCATTGCTTTGGCGGTACTCTTGGCCGGTTGCGCCGTGCAACCGGTCGCCGCGCCAGGGGAGCAAGGAGCCGCGCCCGTCGCGGCGGAAGCAACATCCGCGGACAGCCAGGGCTTTCCGCGCACGATCACGGATGGTCTGGGGAGCAAGGTAACCATCCCCCAGCAGCCGCAACGTATAGTTTCACTCACCTTGGGCACAGACGAAATCCTGCTCTCGCTGGTTGATACGGCACGCGTACGTGGCGTGACCTATCTGGCCGGAGACTCGATGTGGACGAACGTGAGCGAGATTGCCCGGCAGGTCGAGAACACCGTGCAGTCCGATCCGGAGCAGATCATCGCCCTGGAACCGGACCTTGTCTTGGCTGCTACGTACAACAATCCCGACCATATAAAGTTGCTGAGGGACGCCGGGATTCCGGTCGTGGTGGTGTCGCTCTTCGATTCGGTTGGTCAAGTGGCGGACAACATTCGTTTCGTCGCGCACCTCACCGGTGATGAGGCGCGGGCTGAGGAACTGATCGCCGCCATGGAGGAGCGGCTGGCGGCAATTGAGGCACAGGTAGCCAAGGCGGAGACCAAGCCCCGCGTCCTGTTCTACACGGCCTTTGGCAGTTCCGCCGGCAAGGGCTCGACCTTCAGCGACATCGTGCAGCGCGCCGGCGGTATCAACCTCGGCGATGAGGTGCTGGACGGTCCCTTTGGCGAGATATCGCTGGAGAAGATCGTGGAACTCAATCCCGACGTGATCATTACCGACGAATTCGCGCCGGAAGACAATGCCAAGTGGCAGGAAAACTTCAGCAATCATCCCGCTCTGGCGAACGTGAACGCGAAAAAGAACGGCCACATTTACACCGTACCGGCGCGCCACTTGTCTACGCTGTCGCACTATATTGTGGAAGGCGTCTTCGACGTGGCGAAGCTGCTTCATCCCGATCTCGTGCAGTGAAATTGGCTTCGGCGCCGGATGGGTTGGCCTCGCGGCCCAACTAAGTAATGTCGGGGCACTCCCTCTCCTGGAGGAGAGGGTTGGGGTGAGGGGGTCTTTTTGGTACGACGGCCCTTTACGCTGGGCAGTGTCAAGACGTATCAGGGCAGACTCGGTGTGCATATGGAGAGATTTCAGGAGATCCACCCTCACCCCCGTATCACGTACGGGGCAGGCTCTAGCCCTCTCCCGTCGAGGGAGAGGGGACATCCGCGCTGTGGCGAGGGTTATGCAAAGATCTCCGTCGAGGGAGAGGGAACTATTTCGCTACCGCTTGAGTTGCGCAAAGGTCTCCTCCTCTGCGTCTCACACGGCCGGTACCTCTCGCGGCGGGCTTCTCATTAACTCCCCGCTACATCCTTCCCCCCTTTCCCCTGACAGGGGTATGTATTCTATAATCGACTTCACATATCATTCCGAATTGGATTTATTGGCCCGCTTGCACTATGCTCGAATCTGGAACACTGCAGCCAGGAGTCAGCAATGCGGACCATGACCAAGACACAAGAGCGGCTCGACGACCTCTTGCGCGACTTTGCCGATTTGCGAGAGCGCGCGGTAGGCTATCCCTGCAATCTGGACTTCGACTACAGCGCCTTGCTGCCCTTTCTCAGCTACAGCGCCAACAACGTGGGTGATCCCTTTCACGACAGCAATTTTCAAAGCAACTCGCATGAGCTGGAAAGGGAGGTCATCAGGACGTTCGCGGACCTGATGCATCTGCCACGCGACGAGGCCTGGGGCTACGTCACCTCCGGCGGCACCGAGGGCAACATGTATGGGCTTTACCTGGCCCGCGAGATGTTTCCCGATGGCGTGGTCTACTTCTCACAGGATACGCACTACAGCGTGGTCAAGATCCTCCGCGTCCTGAAGGCGCGCAATATCATGATCAAGAGCCAGGATAACGGCGAGATTGACTACGACGACCTGCGCGAGACCATCCGCATCAACCGCGACGCGCCCGTCATCGTTTTGGCGAACGTCGGCACCACGATGAAAGGCGCCGTGGACGACGTGGGCAAGGTGCGCGAGATTCTGGACGACCTGGCGATCACGGGCTACCACATTCACGCGGACGCGGCCCTCAGCGGTATGATCCTGCCGTTTGTGGACGATCCGCAGCCCTATGGGTTCGCTGCTGGGTTCGATAGCGTTTCGATCAGCGGCCACAAGATGATTGGCTCGCCGCTGCCTTGTGGAGTCGCCCTGACGCGGGCCGATTACGTGGCGCGCATCGCCCGCTCGATCGAATACGTCGGCGTGCTGGATACAACCCTGGCAGGATCGCGTAACGCCTTCACACCGCTCATGCTGTGGTACGCTCTGCAGCAGCACGGTCTGGACGGCTATCGCGAGATCGTAGCCGAGTGCCTGGCGGTGGCCGCGTATGCGGTAGGCAGATTCAATGACCGCGGCATCCCGGCGTGGCGAAACAAGAACTCGGTCACGGTTGTTTTTCCCAAGCCGCCGGCAGCCGTGGTGCGCAAGTGGCAACTCGCGCCATACGAGGACATCGCCCACCTCATTACCATGCCCCACGTGACTCGTGAAACTATCGATCTGGTCATCGCCGACTGCCTGGAACAGCAGCCACACGAAAGGACACAGGGATGAATAGGATAACTGTCTTAGCAAAGAACGAAATCGGCGTCATTGCCGACATCAGCCGGGCGCTGGCCGATGCGGGGATCAACATAGAGACCATCAGCGCCGAGGGGCTCGAAGAACGCGGCACCATTACACTTACGACCGACGCCCAAGACGCGGCCCTGCGCGAGCTCACAAATGCCGGCTTCAAAGCAGTTACTGACGAGTCTCTAGTGCTCCGGCTGCCGGACGAACCGGGCGCTCTCGCCAAGGTGGCTGAGCGGTTCAAGCAGGCAGGCGTCAATATACAGAGTCTGCACATTCTCGAGCGCAACGCCGGCTTCACCATCGTGGCGCTCGCCGCCGAAGACCGCGAGAAGGCCGCAAAACTGGTGGATGAGGCAACCCTGGTGTAGCCGACAGGACATGGGTGTTGCAGGCCTAACCTCAGGTCGCATCGTCTTTCGCAATAGACTTCCCGCTATACTCAGCCTCTGTGAGAAGCAACCTTGCGGAAGGCACAAAACGATCGTGACGCGACGGGACTAATGCAGCATGAGCCGTTAGGCGCGGCACCGTACGCCATGCCTGCTCGCGAGGCTGTACCGCATTGCGCATGAACACTTACGTCCCGCTTCGCCCCTCTCCCCCATTCACCGGCCAATGGCCGGGAACAGGATAGGCCTCGTCCTCGCCCGGCCAAGGGGGCATCGTGACAATTATGAAACGCAACGGCCTGTTCCCGGTTGTCCGGAACTGGAAGTGCGTACCAACCGGGAGCGAGAGGCTCGCGCCTGGAGCCACGTTCACAATCCGCTCCCGACTTCCTTCTCGCCGCCACACGTGGCCCGTACCCTCCAAGAAGTACCAGACCTCCTCAACCGTCCTGTGCGCGACGGCCATGGATACCTCCCCGGGGTTTAGCGTACAGTGGACCATGCTGCCGCGGCTGGTTGCCGACAATAGTCGGATTTCCGATCCATCCGGCGCCAGCGTGTCGTAGTTCGCGCCGGCTAGCTTGTAGCCAAAGTCCTCGTTCATGCTGCTCTTTACCTCAACCTGGTCCGTCAGCGCATTCTTCTCTTGAGTCCGTTGAGACACAACCTCGTCTGATTTGAAGACATTCCGATAGGGTGCTAATGCGCTCCGCCAAGGAAAATTCCTAAGATCAAGTTATCTCTCTGTGAAGCCGATAAGCACCTCAGCTTCGTACGGCAACTATGTGGTTTCCCGTCGAGGAATACGCGCAAGGCGCCAACTAACAGAGCAAGAAATGCGTCCGTTCATCCTTTAGTTTGTCTTGTACTATACTATCCATAGGGATAGTGAGTATCCTCTTCGAAGCCAGTGTGACGTCGAGTGAATCCGAGCTTGTATAGACTACGGACGGATTCAGGGTGGTGACTGACGAAACAGGCCGGCCTTTCTTCCGTTGCCTCAGTTTAGACTTGGAAGTTAGCACTCGCGACGACCGCATCTTCGCGTTAGCGGGAGTGCGCCCGGACATCGGCAAGTCTGTTGTCTTCCCCGCAGGCGGCCAAGGATTGTCCGCCGCATTGTCTCAACTGGACATTCTCAGTGGCGGCGCGGACTTTCTGCTCGGCCACAATCTAATCGCCTTTGATTTGCCCAGGCTGCAAGCTGCTAATCCTAGCCTACGGCTACTGCGGCTGCCGGCCGTGGACACACTTCGGCTCAATCCTCTCGCCTTCCCGCGCAATCCCTATCACCACTTGGTTAAGCACTACCAGGACGGGCAACTGCGGCGCGGCAAGATTAACGATCCGGAGCTGGATGCGCGGCTTACGCTGGAGGTGTTTAGCGACCAGCAGAAGGCTCTGCGCGCTGCGCCGACCGACCTGCAACTAGCCTGGCATTGGCTGACAAGCGTACAAGATGGCACCGGCTTTGATTGGGTATTCACGTTGCTCCGGCAGACGGGCAGGCCGACCGATTCTGAGGCGCACGAGGCAATCCGGAGACAATTGGCTGACAACGCCTGTGCAACTCATACGAATGAAGCCATAGCTGATGCGTCCCACCTGAGTTGGCCGTTGGCCTATGCGCTAGCGTGGCTGTCGGTTTCCGGAGGCAATTCAGTGATGCCTCCCTGGGTACGACACCAGTTTCCCGCTGCGGGACTCCTGGTGCGCCGCTTGCGCGACACTGCCTGCGCCGATCCCGCCTGTGAATGGTGCCGGGAACGGCACGACGTCCGCAAGGAGCTTACGCGCTGGTTCGGTTTTCCCGAATTCCGTCCTGAGCCGTCGGACGAGTCCGGCCGGCCCATGCAGCAGTCCATCGTCGAGGCCGCCATGGTCGGGGAGCACGTGCTTGGCATTCTACCCACCGGCGCCGGCAAGTCGGTGTGCTATCAGATACCCGCACTCTCCCGCTACGACAAAACCGGCGCGTTGACCGTAGTGATCTCGCCTTTGGTTGCGCTCATGGCCGACCAGGTGGCAGGCCTTGAGGCACGGGGCATTGGCTCTTGCGTTACCATCAACAGCCTCTTGTCCATGCCCGAGCGGTCCGATGCGCTCGACCGGGTGCGGCTGGGGGATGCCGGCATCCTCATCATCGCGCCGGAGCAACTGCGCAGCGTTTCTGTACAGCGTGTCCTCGAGCAGCGTGAGATCGGCGCTTGGGTGCTGGACGAGGCCCATTGCCTCTCCAAGTGGGGGCATGACTTCCGTCCCGACTACCGCTACGTGGGACGCTTCATCCGCAAGCGGGCAGGGGAAGAGCCGACGCCGCCGGTGCTATGCCTGACCGCGACAGCCAAGCCCGATGTCATAGGGGAAATCGTGGACTATTTCAAGGATGAGATCGGTGCCGCGCTGAAGGTCTGCGACGGCGGCGCCCAACGCACCAACTTGGAGTTCTTGGTGGCGCAGACGAGCAGCGGCGCTAAGTTCAACGACATTCACCAGATTCTCACGGCCGATCTACCCGCTGACGGGCAGGGCGGCGCCATCGTCTACTGCGCGACGCGGCAGCAGGCCGAAGACATCGCACGCCACTTGGACGCAAAGGGAATGGAGGCGGAATACTTCCACGCGGGACTGCCGCCGGAGACGAAGAAGAACGTGCAAAAGCGCTTCATTGGCGGCGAACTGCGCGTCATCGCCGCCACCAACGCCTTCGGCATGGGCATCGATAAGCCGGATGTGCGTTTGGTGATCCACGCCGACGTCCCCGGTTCTTTGGAGAACTATCTACAAGAGGCGGGCCGCGCCGGCCGGGATCAGCAGGGGGCGCGCTGCGTGCTGCTCTACACGATTGACGACGTGGAGCGCCAGTTCGGCATGTCGGCCCGTTCGCGGCTCACGCGGCGCGAAATCCACGGCGTGCTGCGGGCGCTGCGCAACCTGGACCGCAAGGGGCGCCTGAAAGGAGAGGTGGTGGCCACCGCCGGCGAAATCCTGGGCGAGGACGATGAGAAAGCCTTCAGGCGGGACTCTGCCACTGACGACACCCGGACGCGCACCGCCGTGGCCTGGCTGGAAGAGTCGGCACTACTGGAGCGAGAAGTAAACCGCGTCAATGTGTTTCCGTCTTCCCTCCGCGTTAGTTCTGTCAACGAGGCAGAAGCCAAGCTCAATAAAGTCAAGATCGCCGAAACCTACCGCAGCCAACTGCTGAAAGTCGCAGAGGCTCTGATCGACGCGGATGCCGACAAAGGCATCTCCACCGACGAACTCATGGTCGCGTCGGGTCTCAGCCCAGAGGGCGTGCGCGCTGCTATGTACGACCTGGAGCGGTTGGGCATTGCCAGCAACGACACGGTGTTGACCGCCTTCGTGCACGTTGGGGTGCAGCGACACTCGCGGCAACGCTTCGAGCAAGCGGCAAATCTGGAGCAGGCCCTAATCGGCCTCATGCAGGAAACCGACCATGTAACGGAAAAGGGCGATACGTGGCTGCTTCATCTGCGCATGGCCACGCAACGGCTCAAGGACGAGGGGCACGCCTACGCTCTACCCGAACTCGTGCGGCGGATCGTCCGCAGCCTTGCCGCCGACGGGCGGGGCGAGGGCGGCGGCGGTGGTAGCCTTGGCGTGCGGGAGCACGATAGGGAAACCATCTCCATAACGTTGCAGCGCAACTGGGAAAGTTTGAATAAGACTGCCGAACTGCGCCGCGCCGCCGCTAAGCGTCTCTTAAATCACCTGCTGGACAGTCTCCCTCCCGGCAGCCGCGGCACAGACCTACTTGCCGAAACAACACTAGGCAAGTTGCTAGCGGCCATCAAGTCCGACATGACACTAGCGAGCCAAGTCAAGAGTCCCGAGAAACTGATGGACCGCGCCCTACTGTGGCTGCACGAACAGGAGGTCATTCGGCTCAATAGGGGACTTACGGTCTTTCGCCCAGCCATGACCATCCAACTGAAACCGGAGCAACGCGGCTTCGCCTCAGCCGACTATACACCCCTCGAACTCCATTACAATGAGCAGAAGCTCCAGATACATGTGATGGCGGAATATGTACAGCGGGGACTGGAGGCGATGGCCGACGCCCTGCGCATGGTCATGGACTATTTCAGTTTGCGCCGAGAAGAATTCCTGCGCCGCTGGCTGCCCAACCGGGACATCTCCCGTCAAACTACGCCCGAGTCGTGGCAGACTATCGTCGAAAGCCTCCATAACCCTATCCAGCGCCGTATCGTGGCGGACGACCGTGAACAGACGAACGTTTTGGTGCTGGCCGGCCCCGGCTCGGGCAAGACGCGCGTGCTGGTGCACCGCATTGCTTTCCTCATCCGCGCGAAGCGTGAGAACCCCCGCGGCATCCTGGCGCTCGCCTACAACCGGCACGCCGCGGTGGAGATACGCCGCCGGCTGGGAGAACTCATCGGGGATGATGCCAAAGGCGTGCTTGTGCTTACCTTGCACGCGCTCGCCATGCAACTGGTTGGCGCGAGCTTCACGGGGCGCGCGAACCGCCTGCACGAGGGAGATTTCCAGACTATCCTGAAGCAGGCAGTGGACCTGCTCCGCGGCGAAGGACTGGAACCCGATGAAGCAGACGAGAATCGATCGCGGCTCTTGGCGGGCTTCCGCTGGATACTCGTTGACGAGTACCAAGACATTGGCCCGGACCAGTATGAACTAATCTCCGCCCTGGCAGGCAGAACGCTATCCGAGGAAGACGACAAGATAAGCCTGTTCGCGGTGGGAGACGACGATCAGAACATCTACGCGTTCAATGGCTCATCCGTCGAGTTTATTCGCCGCTTTGAAAAGGACTACGCGGCACGACCCATATACCTTACAGACAACTATCGCTCTACTGTTAACGTGATTGAGGCGTCCAACAAGGTCATTGAGGCGGCGCGCCAGCGGATGAAAACCGGTCATCCGATCCGCGTTGATCGAGCGCGGGCGAGGGAGCCATCCGGCGGCGCGTGGGCTAAGAGAGACCCGGTGACTCAAGGCCGTGTCCAGATATTGCAGGCTGGCGATACCGCCATCTCCCAGGCGCAGACGGTCGTTGCTGAGCTCAAGCGCATGTCCGGGCTTGCGCCAGACTGGGATTGGTCTTCTTGCGCGGTAATCGCCCGCGAATGGAGCTACCTTGATCCGGTGCGGAGCCTGTGTGATCTTGAAGAAATACCGGTGCAGATGGCGAACGAAGAGTTCACGGGGGTCTGGTTCTTACGGGAAACGCAAACGCTCATAAGCTGGCTGCGCGGGAGGGAATCCCGTCTAGTCTCAAGCGCTGACCTGAAAGCCTGGGTCGCTGAGCAACCCTTCGGTCCTTGGATTGAACTCTTGCTTGAAGCATTCGATGAATTCGCGTTGGAAACCAGCGGCTCCGAAACCTCAGTGGACCACTGCATCGAATGGCTGGCGGAGTGGGCACGAGACGTGCGCCGCCGCCAGCGCGGCTTGCTGTTGCTGACCGCTCACCGCGCCAAAGGCTTGGAGTTCGATCACGTCGTCGTGCTGGACGGCGGTTGGGATCGCGTTGGCCGCGAGGAGGATAACGACGCACCGCGTCGACTTTACTATGTGGCAATGACCCGCGCCCGGCAGACTCTCGCTCTGGCGCGACTGTCAGAGTCGCAACCACTCCAGGACGCCTTATCTGACATCCCTTCAGTGCAGAATCGCGAACCACTCGCCGACCTGCCGCCGGCAAGGCCGGAGCTGGCGCGCAGCTATCGCCGGCTCAGCCTGCGCGACATCTTTCTCAGCCTCGCCGGATACAGGCGAGCCGGCGCCCCCCTGCATCGCGCCATTGCTGCCCTCTCGCCCGGTGACTCGCTGGGTGTGCGATCAGGCCCAAGACGCTGGGAGCTTTTGGATCGCAAGGGGACGGTCGTCGGCCAGCTCGCGAGCAGCTTTACGCCGCCCGAAGGCATGCGCTGCGTACTTGCCACAGTTTTAGCGGTTGTTAAGTGGAGCAAAGTTTCCTCCGAGACGCAGTTTCAAGACAACCTGCGCTGCGAAGAGTGGGAAGTTGTGGTACCGGAGTTGGTATTCGAACCAGATCACGGCCCGGCGGATTAGGCCTTGACTTGGGAATAGCCACTCAGAACCCAAGCACTCGCAATATGCAGGAACCGTCTAGTCTCTAGGTCATCCTCTAAGTCCACCAGCAGCACCGAGAGGTAGGCCGCGCTGCAAATGGTGAGTCTACCTGGTTGTGGGGCAACCACGGACGCCGTAGCGAATCATCGGTCCCATGAGGTGCAGAAAACCCACTCATTTCATCGCTCCCGAGATTGGTGCAGAACCGAAACTCGAAACAGTGCAAGATGAGGCAATCTGCGACCTCATTATCTCCTGCGCCACGCCCTACTACGGCATCTTCCTGTTAGAAGTGGCGCTCGCGCATTGCAGCTCCGAGACACAGTCAGCATGCGCGACTCTCTCTATGCAACCAAGCACCGGAAAGAACTGTCCAATGGGACGAGTTTATTCGACGATAGGGGCGACGCAACCGGCACTTCCTGCTTCGATCAAATTGAAGGAAATATGCTGGCGCCTGCGGGGTCGGTGGTGCGCAGTCTTGAGGTATCCAAGAGGCTTGAGGGTCTTTGATCAACTGCCGGGCGGGCGGCGAGCAAGACTGAAGCTCTGTCCGGTGGGCCCGCCCGGCGGCTGAGAGGCCAGCCATACGGTGAGATCCGCCACTTCCTCGGGCAGCTTTACGCGCTCGCTCGGCGCGAAAGGTGGCGGCCCGTCCAAAGTGAATCTGTCGGCCGTAAGGGGCGTAAGCACAGGCCCGGGCACAATTTCGTTTACGTCTATGCCGTGTTCCCACACCTCCATGGAGAGGCACTTCGTGAACATCCACACCGCTGCCTTGGCCGTATTGTATGAGGAGCTCCCGGCACGCGCCTCGTGACCCATGCCGGAACCGATATTGATGATCTTGCCGCCGCCGCCCGCAATCATTCCCGGCAAGACAAAGCGCGTACAAGCGTACGTGCCCACCAAATTTGCGGAAATGCATTCGACCCAGAGGTCCGGCGTGCTTGCGGCAACCGGAGCGTTCTCGGTGCCGCCTCCAGCATTGTTGACCAAGATGTCGATGCCGCCTAATGCCGCCGTCGCTTCGTGCACCATGCGTTCAACTTGACTCGTGTCCCCAACATCGCACACATAGGACACGGCAACACCGCCGGCCGCGTGTATCTCCTTGGCTACAGCAGTTAGCTGGTCTTCAGAACGGGCAGTAATTGCCACCTGCGCTCCTTCATTGGCACAGGCGAGCGCAATAGAGCGGCCGATGCCGCGCCCGCCTCCTGTAATGAGCACACGGCGTCCGGCGAGCAAGTCAGACATGCAACTCTCTCCAATTGTACTAATCCTTGCCGAGAAACCCGATTCTCATGAGTCTGTGTCTCCCATCTCCTGTTTTCTTCCGTGGTCATTGAGACGCAGACACTTGAAGGGCGACGATGAAAATGAGCTTGCACAGGAATGGATAAGCTTGACTGAGCTACAGGATTTACCTACAGTAGACGGCAGCATGCACTCGCGCGGGCATGGTGTAGTGGCAACACGCGACCTTCCCAAGGTTGAGACCGTGGGTTCGAATCCCATTGCCCGCTCCAAATCTGAATTAATTCGCGCGACCCAATGTCGCTCAGGCAACGAGGCTATTCTTGTGGGTTCTCTTCCGGCTGACCTTCTTCTGCCGTGCGTCCTGCAAGGTCGCGGTCGAGTTCGAACATGCCGCTTGGCGAATCTTGAAGGAGCCTGACTTTCTTCAGAAGGTCGCGGGAAACGCGCTCTTCTTCCACTTGTTCGAGGAGGAACCACTCGAGTTCTACGAGCGTCGTGTGGTCGCTCTCTTTTTCGGCCAGGTCTGAGAGACCGTGAAACATGCGCGTAACCTTCTGTTCTTGCGCCAAAACCTGCTCAAACACCGCCAAAGGGGACTCGAATGAGCCGGGCGCTTCAATGTCCTGAATCTCTACAGCGCCACCCCGATCCACGACAATACCTATGATGCGCAGCGCATGCTGACGCTCCTCATCGCTCTGCAAACGCAGCCAGTGTCCAAAGCCGCGAAAGGCTAACGAATCAAAGTATGCTCCCATTGCCAAATAAAGATTCGAGGCGTAGAGTTCGGCTGTAATCTGCTTGTTGTACGCTGCTTCGATCTTCTCCGAAATCATCGTCAGATCCCCTTCTAATCTGCGGGAATGCCCCCAAATTGGTAACCGTTCCATCTCATTATACTTGAGAACTAACCGACAACATCATCCCAATGGAAATACACGTGACCGTGCGAGCTGAAGGCAATTCTAGCGGACTCCTGTCTCCTGCCGCACTTGGGAGAATCCACCGCAATTGGAGAAAACTACCGAGTCCGGCAAGTTCTGTAGCAAAGAGAATCCAGATCTCGGTATCTCAGTCGCGGCAACTTTTAGAACCTTGAATTCCAGAAACTTAGCTAAGTATATATAGCTTACGAATTGACCAATCTCCGTGCTCCCCGCTTCGCCCTGCTGCCACGTGTCGGGAACGGAGGGGCTGGCACTCTACAAACAGGGCCAAGAATGGTACGGTAGTAGTAGACAGAGATGTAATGAATCGTCCGGACTGTTGCCGCTTGCGCAGGCGACACCGGCAAGAAAGCAAAGACGCAAGGCAGGCCACAAGGAGGCAGAGGCATGTCAGTCTATGATCGCGGCGGCCCGCAGGGCGGGCCGCCGGATGATGAAGACAATGAAGATTTCGGAGAAATGCTCCGTCAAACCCGAGAACGGGCCCGACGGTTACAGCGTTTCATTTTTCTCGGCGTTATCGTCGCGGTGGTGCTCTGGGTAGGGTCGGGCGTGTACATCGTGGACCCCGCCGAACAGGGCGTCGTGCTCCAATTCGGCCGGCACGTGAATACTTCTTCGCCTGGCGTGAACTATCACCTGCCCTGGCCGATTCAGAACGTGGTGATCGTCGATATTGCGAACGTGCGCCGTGCCGAAATCGGCTTCCGCAACGTCGAAGGTCAAGAGGCGCGGCGCATCCTCGAGGAAGCGCTCATGCTTACGGCTGACGAGAACATCGTCGAGGTCGGACTGCTCGTACAGTACCGCGTGAAAGACGCTGCGGCGTTCGTATTCAACGTGAACAATCCGGAGGCCGTACTGCACACCACTACGGAAGTAGCCCTGCGTAGCGCCGTAGGCAAGATGCCGATTGACGGCGTGATTACCGAACGCCGCGCCGAAGTTCAAGAGAATACGCGCGCATATCTCCAGGAACTCATCGACGAATACGATGCGGGCATCCTGATCACCGACGTACGCCTGCAAGTGGCAGACGCGCCCGATCAAGTGCGGGATGCCTTCCACGAGGTAGTGCGTGCGCGTGAGGACCGTGAGCGCAAGGTAAATGAAGCCCAGGCCTACCGCGAGGATGTGGTGCCGCGGGCACGGGGTGAAGCGGAACGCATTCTGCAGCAAGCCCTGGCTTACCAGGAAGAACGTGTGCGCAGCGCACGCGGTGAGAGCGAGCGCTTCCTCTCGATTCTCGCAGAATACCGCCTTGCTCCCGAAGTAACTCGTGAGCGCATGTACATCGAGGCGGTCGAGCAAGCTATGGCCAACGTGGAGAAAGTGCTGATTTCGCAGTCCGATAGCGGTGTCCTGCCTTTCCTCCCGCTCCGGGGTTTACAATCTGGAACACAACCATCAAGTATTAGCCAATAAGGGAGGTGCCGCATGGGACGCACGCTAACTGTAATAGTTGCCCTCGGGGCACTGGCCTTGTTCGTATTCTCGCAGGTGACGTTTGTCGTCACCGAGACCAATCAAGCCATCATCCTGCAACTTGGCGAATATCAGTACACAGCCAGGGACCCGGGGCTGTACTTCAAGCTGCCCTTTGTCCAGGATGCTGTGTACTTCGATCGACGCTTGCTCTCCAGTGACGCTGAACCACAGGAGTATTTGACTCTTGACAAGAAGCGTGTGCGTGTGGACCACGTTACACGCTGGCGCATCGTTGATCCGCTCACGTTTTTTATTAGCGTACAGAATGAGAACGGTGCCCGGGCACGCTTGGACGACGTGGTGTTCTCAGAGCTGCGACGCACGCTGGCGACATTTAACTTCGACGTGATGATCGCCGGCGAGCGCGAGAATATCATGGAGGCCGTCACGATTGCCAGCCGTGAGCGCGCCCTTGACTTTGGCATCCAGGTGATTGACGTGCGCTTCAAGCGCGCCGACCTGCCCGAGGAAGTCGAGGATAGTGTCTTCGAGCGTATGAAGGCCGAGCGCACGCGGGAAGCCAACCGCTACCGCGCCGAGGGTGAGGAGCAAGGCGCTGAAATCATGGCTTCGGCAGACCGCGAGCGCATCATAATCGTCGCGGAAGCCGAAGAAGAAGCGGCGCAATTACGGGGTGAAGGCGACGCTGAAGCTATCGCCATCTACGCCAATGCCCTCAACCAAGACCCTGAATTCTTCGCCTTCCGACGCCGACTTGAAGCCTACGTCAAGGTGTTGCAGGAAGGCGACATCCTTGTGATTTCGCCGGACAGCGAATTCTTCAAGTATCTCGTCGATCCTTCACCGCAGCGAGACGTGGGAACGGCGCCGCCGGTGCTGAGCCCAGCGCTTGAAGAAGACGAGTAACGGGCACGAGAGTTACTACAGAGTTGACGACGAGAGGGCTGCCGATCATGGGACCGGCAGCCCTCTTCTTATGCCAACGTACCTAGGTGTCGCCACAGGAGACAACCGTCATTCCGGCGCAAGCCGGAATCCAGCCTTTGTTGAGGGATACGCGACGCAACGTACCACCTAACGAATTGGAATAGCCGGCAAATCAAGCGGTGCTCGTGGAACATCCGGTCAGACCCGCCTGACGGCTCTCAACATTCCCACGCGGAGTGCTATACTAGAGACAGCACATAGCATGCCCCGTTAGCTCAGTGGATAGAGCACTGGCTTGCGGAGCCAGGGGTCGAGCGTTCGAGTCGCTCACGGGGTACCAAGTCGAGCCACGCAGTACTGCATAGTGCGGATAAGCACAATGGTGTGCAAAGACCCTTCGATCTACGCATCTGCTCTGGCTTTTCCTCTATTCTCTTGGCAAATTGCGCCTCGATGGATTCCTTTACTTCGATCAGGGCGCTTCAACCTTGCCTTCCTAGTCTGTGGCCTGCTCACGCTTCTCCTACCAAGCTGTGGTTTCACTGAGGCCGAAAGACAGTATAACTCCGGTGTCGAATCACTCCTCGCGGGTAAGTTCAACGATTCGGCTTCAGCATTCAGTGAGGCCATACGGCTTGACCCTCAAGACCCTACAACCTCTTACGCCCGCGGCGTTTCGTACGCGGCTTCGGGTCAACACGCAAAGGCTCTAGCGGACTACACGAGGGCCATTTATTCAAACCCGCATTATTCAAATGCTTACTTCTTGAGGGGCGTCTCATACAGCGCCCTGGAGGAGTTCGGCAAAGCCAAGAACGACTTCACGTCGGCCATCGAGAATGATGAAACACATGCCGCCGCCTACCTCGGCCGCGGAATTTCCCGTGCGGCATCTCAAGATCATCAAGGAGCGATCGCTGACTCAACCAAGTCAATCCAACTCAACCCTCAAAATTCTGCAGCGTATGTTCACCGAGGAGCCTCATACTCTGCAATTGGCGAATACGAAAAAGCCATTGCAGACTTGGACCAAGCAATCGCACTTACGCCAGGAAACTCAGAGGCGTACCTTTGGCGTGGATACATCCACTTTATGCTTCATGAGCTTGACCTGGCTCTCGATAGCTTCAACAAAGCAATTGAACTAAATCCAGATGATCCCAGTCCCTTCACCTTGAGGGGCATTACTTTCGCGGAATTGGGAAGCCAACAGAGTGCGATTGCCGACTTTGATCAGGCACTCTCGAAGAACCCACAGGACGCTGTTGTCCGATACAACCGAGCGCTTTCCTACCTCGCCGTTGGTAATCACCGCAATGCTGTCCCCGACTTAACTCAATTCATCAAATCTAACCCCAGCCATGCGGCCGGCTATTTTAATCGAGGCTATGCTTACGGCGCGCTAGGAGAACACCAAGCCGCGATTGCGGACTTTGAGAAGGCGTCTAAGCTCGATCCTGAGAATTTCACCGCCTACTTCAATCGAGCAGTCTCACACTCTGCCCTAGGAGAGTTTGATTCGGCCATTCGCGCTTACACTACTCTCCTCTCACATCGCCCCAATGACGAAGCAGCTTACCTTGAACGTGGGCTTGCCTACGCAAGCCAAAGAGATTACGAATCAGCGATCGCCGATTTCAATAGTGTTCTAGCTCACGATCCCAGCAATGCCGCAGCCTTTGCCTATCGTGGGTATTCCTATGCAGCGCTCAACGACCACACTCGGGCAATCGAGGACTATGATTTGGCACTCCTGGCCAACCCTCTGTATAGCGCCGTTTACTTCAATCGAAGTGTTTCTTACTCCAGTCTAGGCCAGCATCAGAAAGCCATCTCGGACCTTGAGAATGCTATTCTGCTGGAGCCGGAGAATGCCGCAGCTTACTTCAACAGAGGTCTCCATTTCAGCAACTTGGGAGACTTTGCAGCGGCTCGATCCGACTTAACTGCGGCGTTGAAGTTGGAGCCGAATGATGCCGGCGCGTATGCCTATCGAGGTGTCACCAACGCTGAGTTAGGCGATCACAGAAGAGCTGTCGCGGACTACAGCCAGTCTTTGAACTTTAATCCCGAGGACGCCATAACCTACTTTAACCTTGCTATCTCGCAAGCTGCTCTTGGCCAGCATTTGGACGCGATAAGAAACAACACCCATGCCATTACTCTCGATCCTGACAACTCATCTGCCTACCTCAGTCGCGGGCACTCTTACTCGGTGCTTGGAAGGCATGCTGAGGCTGTAAATGACTATAGCAAGGTCATCGAGCGTGAGCAGGCTAACTCAGATGCCCACTTTGGTCGCGGTTACTCCTATGCGAGACTTGGGTTGCATTCCAGGGCCATTGCGGACTATAGCAAGGCCATAGCGTTTAATTCAGGGGACGCTTCTTCATACTTCAACCGAGCACTCGCCTATACGGAAATCGGCGAGCATGCGCAAGCCATAGAGGACTACAGCAGAGTGATCGAATTAGATGGCAATCACGCCGCCGCTTTCTTCAATCGGGGCGGCTCCTATGCACTGCTTGGTAGAAACTCAAGAGCTGTAAGTGACTATGGGAGTGTAATTGCGCTTGAACCCTTTAACGCAGTAGCCTACTTTCGCCGCGCCCGCGCTTACGCGGAGATGGGGCTGCATCGTAGAGCCATCGCAGACTATAACCGGGCCATTGAACTTAGCCCCGGCTACATTGAGGCCATATATTATCGCGGGCGCTCACATTTTTCTGTCCGCAATTTCCTACAAGCCGCTAAGGACTTCGTAGTTGGCTTCATCAAGGACAAGATCCCGTGGATTCAGGAGTACGTTGAGCCCCAGCAGCAACCTATACAATTGCTTCGCTCCACCCCAAGACCTACTGCCTATCGTCATCACGGGATTGCACACATTCAGATGCAAGATTCTCAATCCGTCCGGCCGGACTATAGCTCTACCCTAGTTCCTGACTTGGCGAGGACTCTTACGGAATACTCATTTGGGATTGGACCTGCAGGTTACCAAGGTCCTCAGCCGACAACTCAAGATCGTACCAATCTCGGAAAATCCAACCTCATAGAGTCCCAATTTGGCTATGACCAATGGATTGCTTACAAGGAACTTCACGGCTTCCGAGGATTTGTAGCAGGCTATGGGTTCTATTCGATAATAGTCTTACTAGTCACTATATTCTTAGGACGCACTTTCATAAAGAGAAGGAGCAAAAAGACGTCCTCTGGCTACTACGGTCGAACGATTATTAGAGAGGAAAAGCAACGGCAAAGAGTCCCGAGCAGGCTGATCTCCGTGGAGAAACCGATAGAGCAAGATCCGCAACCAAACGAACCGAGCAGGCCGAACACAACGGAGAAAACAAAGAAGCAGGAGCCGCAGCCTAAAGAGTCGAGCAGATCGAACACCTATGAGAAAGCGATAAAAGAAGATCTGCAACCGGAAGGACCTAGCAAGCCAAACACCATTGAGAGTGAAGAGAAGCAGCAGCCTAAAGCATCTGGTAGGCCGAACACCTCTGAGAAAACAAGGAAACTAGAGGTGCAACCAACCGCGGCAGGAGCAATGGTCTACCGGCCAAACAGGGACGACTTAGACTTTGCACTAGGCATATTTCGAGATGCAATGAGACCCTTCATCGTCCGGCATCTACAGAAACTAAAGGGGAAAACTGTAAGAGAATGCATTGATGAAGCGCCACTTCATGAGAGGCAGAAGGAAACATTCAAGCGGTTGACCGACGAGGGAAGGGATGTAAGGCTAGCAGCGGAAGATGCGATTGACATTTCGAACTTTCGTTATTTTATTGGTCGATATTGGGAGAACGCTTTCCGCGATGTCTCTAGGGGGGATCTTCGGACCTGGAATGACCACTTGTGGAGAATTGCTAACGCTCGCCATGAAGTGTCACACCCTGGACGGGAAGACATAAAGATTGATTACACCTTAACCTGTCTGGATTCTATCGTCATTGTGCTTGAAAGTATTAACAATTCTCAGGCAGTTGAAACAGTGGAGAATATCAGGACTACGTTGAAAAAGAAGAAGATGAATACAGACGCCTAATGGATCTAGGCAGGTAGTCCAATTTGGTGTCCCTTTTCATGGTGGTGGACAGGCAAGATCGAAAACCTAGCGGCAATTCAATACTAGGAAAGTCTCTCTTGCGCAGCCGAGCGGCGAGACAAAAGACTTGCCGGTGATTGCCTTACATCATGCCGTGGCCGAAGGGGTCGTCGCCGATCCAGCGTTCGTCGGCGGGTTCGCTGGCGAGTTGGTAGCGGGTGTCGGTGGAGAGGCGAATGCGGTTCTCCGGGCTTTCGTTATCAATTGCGCAGTGCAGCGTAAACATGCCGAAGACGAGTAAATCCCCCGGCTCGAATTCCGTAGTAAGCCAGCGCCCCCCGTACCGCTGTTGCGGCTGATTGGGGTTCTTGGTCAGCCAGCCGCCACCATAGGGATTCTTATCCTTATCCTTGTCCACGTCAATCTTGCCGTAAGTATTCTGTAACTCATGCCATTTGTGGGAGCCCTGCAGAATCGCCAGAGGACCGTCAGCCAGCGGCACCGCACCCTGCGGAATCCACGCGGTCATGAGTTTCGGCGTCCCGCGTCCCATGTACACCCAGTCGAAGTGGCAGCCGGTAGCCGCCCCGCGCCGCACGTTCCTTACCCAAATGTAATCAAGATGCAGCACCTCATCACCAAAGAACTGCTCGAAGAACTCCATGACCCGACCGGAGAAGCAGACCTCACTGAGCGCCGGGCCAGTACGCAAGTTTCGTGCGAACTCCTGACGATCCGTCGCGCTGATGCCGCTGGTATCACCTGAGAAGATGGATTCCATGATGGGCTCGGAACGATCAATTAAGCCAATCTCATCGAGCTTGCCGATCAGCTCTCGGCGCGCCGCCAGCACCTTCTCCTTGTCCAAATAACCGCGCAGGAGCAGATAGCCGTCCTCAGCGAACCGCTCGTGGAGGGCGGCAATGTCGCCTAACAGACTCTTAGAGTCTCGTAACTCCCCAAACGTCTCATTCGAGAGGTCGAAGGCATTACCATTGGACGTTAAGGTATCCGGTAGGACCGTCGTCTTCATCGCCACCTTGCCAACCCTCCCGCTGTGCGTCGCTGCCACTAAACTGCGGAGCCGCTCCTGGCCGAAAGCGTGAATTGGCGTATGCCGCAGCTAGATCAATACTACATTTTGCGCACAGCCACCGCAATCCGGCGGCACGCACCGACTAAACGATCACTTCATCAAGTCATCTGACGGGGTGAAAAGCAGAACAACACAGCAGAGGCGCCACTTTGGCCCAAGAGCCGCAGGGCCTTGCCGGCTGACATGCGTCGTCAGCCAAGCCCAGCCGGAAACTAGCTTCGACACCGATGCAAGGCTTGAGTAAGACTCACGAGCGAACCCGGGAATCGTCGCTGCTCCTGCTGCGGCCACTACGTGGATTCAAGTACACCAATGCCCTAACCAATACCGCTAGCACCCGGGTTACTGCAGGCCGGCAATCCAAAAGCCAGGGTCTACATCATGCCGTGGCCGAACGGATCGTCCCCGATCCAGCGTTCGTCCGCCGGTTCGCTGGCAAGCTGGTAGCGCGTATCAGTGGAGAGGCGTATGCGGTTTTCGGGGCTTTCGTTGTCCAGTGAGCAGTGTAACGTGAACATACCGAACATGAGCAGGTCGCCCGGCTCGAATTCTGTAGTAAGCCAGCGCCCGCCATAGCGTTGCTGCGGCTGACTTGGGTCTTTCGTCAGCGAGCCGCCGCCGTACGGATTCTTATCCTTATCCTTGTCTACGTCTATCGCGCCGTAGGTCTGCTGTAATTCCTGCCACTTGTGGGACCCGTGCAGAATCGCCAGAGGTCCGTCACACAAGGGTACTGCTCCCTGGGGAATCCAAGCCGTCATGACGTTGCGCGTACCGCGACCCATATACACCCAGTCGAAGTGACAGGGCGTAGCAGCTCCGCGTCGTCTGTTCCGCACCCAAATGTAATTGAGGTGGAGCACTTCGTCACCGAAGAATGCCTCGAAGAAGCTCATGATCCTGCCGGAGAAGCAAATCTCCTTCAGCGCGGGGCCGGAGCGGAGCTCGCGGGCAAATGCCTTGCGGTCCGAGGCGCTAATGCCGCTGGTATCGCCCGAAAAGACGGCGTCCATAGAGGGCTTACTGCGATCGATCAGGCCGATTTCGTCGAGCTTTGCGATCAGCTCACGGCGCGCCGCCAGCACCTTTTCCTTGTCGAGATAGTTTCGGAAGAGCAAGTAGCCGTCCTCGACAAGCCGCTCATGGATGGCGTTCATATCCCCGAGCAAGCTGTTGGCATCCCGCAATTCGCCAAAGGTCTCGTTGGAGAGGTCGAAGGCGTTGCCATTCGACGTCAATGAATCCGGTAGTACCGTCGTTCTCATTGCCACCTGTCAAAGCCTCCCATTCTAATTCTACGCGACTGCCTACGTCCGGCCACTACAATTGTGCATCTGCATTACGCGTGCCTGCTGCCCCCAAACCCATGCTACGTTCTGCGTGGGCACTCCGCAATCTGTTGGCAGGCAATTACGTTATATCTATTGTGCCGGAGAGTGCCAGCAACAGTCCCGTCGAGAACGAGCCGCTTCCGATTTTGCAGGGCCGCCCACTCCAGGTGAAATGTCACCATCAATTGCCCAAGGCAACTAACCTCACGGCTCCGGCGCTTGCTGCCCGGACACGGCCTCAACCCGACGATTGCACTCCGGCCGCGATGCCGTTGATGGTCTGAAATATGCCTTCAAGCAATCGGCGCGCCTCTGCCGATAGTTCATCCAGCGGCGTAGCTACCTCAGCAGCGAAACTCGTGCGCCACTCCTTCATCATGCGCACCTGCAAGCAGTGGAGCGGATCAACATAGGGATTGCGCAGCAGGATTGACCGTTGGAGGACCGGAGATGACTCCATGATCTGCTCTTGGTCCGTAATCTGCAGAAGCGCCTGCCGCGTCCGCTCATATTCCTCCGCGATAGCGGAATAGACCTTGTCACGCACCGTTTCATCAACCACAAGCCCCGCGTAGAGCTTGGCAACCGACATGTCGGCGGTGCCGATGCTCAATTGGGCATTGTCTACAAGCGAACGGAAGAACACCCAGCTCGTATACATCGCACGCAAGCGCTCCAGATTGCTCTCTTGCGCCTCTATGAATGAATGCAAGGCACTGCCCACACCGTACCAACCGGGCAGATTATGTCGACTCTGTGTCCACGCGAAGACCCACGGTATCGCCCGCAAGTCTTCCACGCGGTCGCCGCCTTTGCGAGACGACGGCCGCGAACCCACGTTCATGCGGCTGATGTGCTCGATCGGCGTCGCCTGCTGGTAATATGTGCGCAGTTCAGGTGTCTCATAGATAAGCGCTCTATACGCGCGAAATGCGGTTTGCGATAGCGTCGCCATGGTGCGCTCCCAGTCCGGCTCCAGGGAGGCGCGCGACTTTAATACACTCGGGCTTAGCCTTGCCAGGAGCATGGCGTGAATGACCTGTTCCAGATTGCGATGCGCCACGGCCTGCCTCCCGTAGCGCGAGAAGATAACCTCTCCTTGCTCCGTCAATTTCATGCCGCCGGCCAGAGAGTCGGGTGGCTGCGCCATGATTGCGCGGTTTGTCGGACCACCGCCCCGGCCGAGCGCCCCGCCACGTCCGTGGAAGAGCTGCACGATCACGTGATGCGCGCGGCACGCGGCAACCACTTGCCGCTGCGCACAGTAGAGTTCCCAGGTAGCCGTCAGAAAACCGCCGTCCTTGTTGCTGTCAGAATATCCCAGCATCACTTCGAAACGGTCGTCCCAGCACCCCACGTGGGACCGGAAGACCGGGATCGAGAGCAGCGCATGGATGAGATCATAACCGCCGCGCAAGTCCCCAATGGTCTCGAGCAAGGGCACGATTTTGAGGCGACTCTCGCTTACCTGACCCTGGGCATCCACGTGCCAGAGTCCCGCCTCTTTGGCCAGTAACGCCACCTCGAGCACGTCACTCACGGCTTCAGTAAAGCTTATGACGTAGGTATTGCAGGCTGCCATCCCCACTTCACTCTGCATACGGGAGATGCTGACAAAGGTCTGAAAGGCCGCGCTGGCAGTGGAAGCGACAGAGAGGTCTTGGAAGCCTATGTTGGCCGGATCCGCAAGCAGGCGTGTGAGCAACGCTACCTTGTCCGCTTCTTCGAGGTCACTGTAAGCCGATGTGACGCCGGCGGCGGCAAGGAATTCGTCCAGCGCGGCTGCATGTACCCCGCTGTGCTCGCGCACGTCGAGATCCACCAGGTGGAAGCCAAACACCTGCACCCGTCGAATCACGTCCCGCAGGAGACCGCGGGCTATGCGGGCGCCACCGTTCTCTTCCAAACTGTCTCGAATGAGCAGGAGGTCGTCAAGCATGGCGTTGGGTTCCTGGTAGGCCCCTGAAGCGGCAGCGCCGCCACCGGCATAGCGCCTTCTGGTGCGTTCCAGGCGCTTCTGCATCATCACAATCTTCGTCCGATAGGGTTCCATGATGTCTGTCTTGCGACCAACGCCAGCGCCCGGTAGAGAAGCGCGGTCTCGCGCAATCGAATCCAGCAACTCCCGTGAAACAGTTGCGTAGTGTACCGAGGGACTGAGCAAGCGCCACAACTCGTCGAGGTCTCGAGAATAGCGGTCGAGTATTAGCGATCGATGCATTCGCAGGGTCTCTTCGGTAACGGCCGGCGTTACAAAGGGATTGCCATCCCGATCGCCGCCCATCCACGAGCCAAAGGTCAGGAATCGCGGCATCGTAAACGTGTAGTCATCCGCGAATTGCTGTAGTGCGTCATCGAGTTCGTGATAGATTCTCGGAATCACGTCGAGCAGCACGTGATCAAAGTAGTAGAGCCCGTCATCAACCTCTCCCAAGACCGTCGGACGCTCCCAGGGTGTAATGTCGGTTTGCGCCAGGATCGTCACGATCTCATGAATCTTCTCGTCGGTGCGTCGATCTATCGAGACATCCTGGCGCTTGCCTTCACGTTCGGCCAAACACGCCCGCAACATTTCAAGGAACACCAACAGGGTCCGACGCCGCACTTCCGTGGGATGCCGCGTGAAGACCGGCCGTATGGAGAGTAGCGCCAGAATTGGCGCAAGTTCCTCCGATGTGACGCCCTCACCCTTTAGGTTCGCCATAGCGGCCGCAATCGACTCATACCGCGGCTTGGGATAGCTGGCTCGCTCATTCTCACGCATGCGGCGCAGGCGGTGCTGCTCTTCCGCCGCATTAATGAGATAGAAGTAGAGCGAGAATGCCCGGGCCACCGCGAACATCTCGTTCTGCCGCAGACCTGCTACGGATTCTGCAAGCGGCTGCAGCGAGACCGTCGCCGTTGTAGTCCGCTGCCAAATCGCGCTGAGGCGTATGTCCTCCACCAAGTCCAGCAGCGACTGACCATGCTGCTCACGCAGCACCTTGCCAAGCACACTGCCAAGGAAATTTACGTCCTCGCGGAGTTGCTCGATTGGCACCCGTCGCAAAACAGTCTGTCTCGGTTCGATTTCCATCGTCTATACCGCACTCATTTTCTACTCAATTCGAAAGCAAGCATCCCCTCTTAGAGAAATCACGGTCAGGCCCGGCATATCCGGCGACATTGTAAAGTCCGCAGAGGAGAGCGTTCAAACCTATGATGCCACACTTGCAAGCCAAATGACCGCACTCCCATTGCAACCCTGCAATGCCAGACATGCGCGTGTGGTCGTGGCTCCCTTGACTAACAGACTCACCGCCAGTTTCTCAAACATAGCCGCGCCGAATCGAGAGACTTTGACGAGAGGCTATCCCATAAATGGATTCGGCATGCCGTTTCGTGCTTTAATCCTTCGTCAAGCTCAGGACAGGCAAGGGCTTCGCGCAGCACTCAACACGAACGGATAGTTGTCCTTCCCGTTCGCCCCCGTATCAAGTACGTGGCGGGCTCTGAGCCTGTCGAAGGGCACATTTGCACAGGGCCAGGCATCTATGAGATCAGTTCTAACGACGCACGGCTGCGCGCAGCGGAGCGGGCACCATCTCGGCCAAGAGTGCGAGTTCCGGCAGCTTGAGCAGGCGCAACACTCCCAGGTATGCCAAGAGCAACACCCCACCGCCGCCCACGACCAATGCCAAGAGGCCCACGGTACCGCCACCCTCAGTCAACACCCGCTGCACGTAGAGCATGCCGCCGGCCACAAGTGCAATGAGAAGTGTAGTAGCGCCAATGGTAGCTATGAAACGGCTAATGCCTTCACCGCCCACGCCCCCTAGCATGCGGCTGAGCAGCCACAGCATTACAAGCGCATGGCCGGAATTCTGCACCGTGTTCGCCAGCACAAGCCCCGGCATACCAAGCGGCTGCAGCAAGGGCAAGGCAACCGCCAGATAGAATCCGATACCCAAGAGGCCGACCAACACAGGGGTACGCGTGTTCTGGCGGGCGTAGAAGGCAAATATGAAAAGCTGGTCCAAGCCGGTGAGCGGGAGTTGTAGGCTATAGAGAAAGAGCGCCAGCCCCGTAGCGCTGGCGTCGGCGGCATCGAACGCGCCGCGCTGATAGACGAGCTCAACGATGGGCCGGTGCCAGATCAGCATCAAGGCGAAGACCGGCAAAATCAGCAGAACGATGAGACGCACACCTTGGTTGAGGATGCGTCGAAAGTTCGCCGTGTCGAGGTTGCGTCCCTCAGCGGCCAGCAATGGGAGCACGGCAAGGGCAATCGCAGAGCCCACCAAACCAATGGGAAGCTGCACCAGCCGGGTCGCATAGTTCATCGCGGCGATGCTGCCTTCTCCTGTTCGCGATGCGAGGTTACGATCCAGCAGGATTGCGAGTTGCGTGATGATAAGCCCCGCAAATACCGGCGCATAGAGTCTCAGGATTTGGCGTACGCCCGGATGACTGAGCACGGCACGCGGACGAATCCCCATGCGCCACAGTCCAGGAGCCTGAAGTACCAACTGCCCCGCAGATCCCACCAATACGCCGATGACAAGACTCACAACCCCAAAGCGGCTAACGAATAGCAACGCCATAAGGATGATGCCAAGGTTGTAGACCGCCGCACAAAAGGCGGGATAGTAGGGTCTGTGCCCAGCGTAGAGCGCAGCATTGACGACACCCGACAGACCAAGAAAGGCAACGGCAGGAGATGCGAGCCGCGTCAGACTGACCGTCTGCTCGAGAGATTCAGGAGAAAAACCAGGAACCAATATGCGGACGAGCGGCTCAGCCAGCAGGACGAGCACAACGACTGAAATACCGAGAACGATGCCCGCCAATGCGAGCATGGCACCGAACAGAGCCGACAGCTCGCGGTTGTTTTTCGCGTAGTCGGCAAATACGGGGACCAGGACCGCGGTAACGGCGCCACCAAGTAAGAGGTCGTAGACCATCGTCGGCACTTGGGACGCCGCCACAAACGAATCAGTGGCAGCACTTGCACCGAAAAGGTAGGCAACTATCTGTTCGCGAACCAACCCAAGAATGCGGCTAAGCACGTTGCCGAGCAGCAACACCACCGCGGCACGAGCCAGGATCGCGTCGGTGGAGACAGACGAGTTCATTTATGGCAGAGCACTTGAGACTGACAAACCTCGCGGCAATCTTGCACTGGCGCGGCGTTCCGCCAGTGGTACAGACCCGAATCTTGCATCAGCTTACGCCCCGCCATCAATCGAACTTTGACGTGCCGAATTGTCCACGGCGAACTGCTCGCTTTCTCTTAGGCAGCGGGCTTGAAGCTTTATGTAACGCAGCCGTCTAACGCCACTCTCGATTGGTGGGCGCCGGAAGCAATTTCGCTTACTTAATACTCTCTAGGAGCACTGAGTCTACGGCGACGTTCCGTGTCGCCGGCTGAGTTTGGCATTGCCTCCAAGTGCGCACCAGAAACCTCGGTCTGTAAGTTTGGGGTTCAGTTCAAGCAATGTCCCACGACGCGAAATGTCAGCAAGATCGATGTCTTGTGCCACAAAGAGGAAGTCGCTCGCGGCTTCGACTCGCCAACATAGCGTTGAGCTTATCCTCCCCGCTTGCGTCGCATGCGGCGAATGCCTGACCACATACCGAGACCAAGCAAACCGACGATTACCAATGGTATGCCGAATACGAGCACCCAAATCGACACGTTGACCGCAGCCTGAGCCACGACGATGAGTGCGGCAATGCTTGATTCAACGGTCTGCCCGGGCTGCCACACGGATCGCGTAGAGACATCCTCTCGCAACGCCGTAAGGATCATTTCGGCCCGGTTGTTGAATGCAACGGCATCAACTTGCTCGGCAGCGATGGAAATGGGAATCTGCAAGCGACCCTCCGCGACGTCTACCCGAGCGTGCATGAGGACCTCATTGCTGGCGCCTGCTTGTAGGAGTCCGAGCTTCCACTCCACAGTGCCTGTATCACGATCGAAGCTGCCTCCAGAATCCGCTCGGACGAAGGTCAAACCTGGCGGCAGTGTCGTCCGAACAGTGACATCGGTGGCATCACCGGTACCGGCATTCGTAAAGTAAATCCAGATGGGTAGGTCGCTCCCCTGGGCGCCAGCAGCCGGGCCTTCGACCTGCAACGTGAGGTCCGGTGCGAATGACAGTGTTAAGTTGGCTGTATTGTTTGCGTTATTCGCCTCAGCGCTTGCCGATTGGATGTGAGCCTGCAGCAGTATGTCGTTTTCTGTAGACTCCACGCGCATGCGAGCAAAAACTGTATTCACGGAGCCGGCTGCGACGTCGGAGAGATTCCAACGGATCTCACGGGCGAGCGGAAGGTAAATGCCCCCCTGGCCTACATCGATCATGCTTAGGAGTTCCGGTACGCGCAGCACCAAGATTCCGTCACGTGCCGAGACACTTCCGTCATTGCGATAAGTCAGAGCAAAAGTGGTAATGGCGTGGGCGGCGGGAAGATCTTGAGCGGCAAGTGTTACGGAAGTGTCCGGTGGCGCATGGAGCAATACAATGATTGTCGCAAGTGCTATGCGGTTTTCGAGGACATTGAAGCGTCCCTGGAGTAGCTCGATCTCTCCCCGCACCTCCGCCAGACGTTTTTCAACCTTCAGCAAGTCGTCTACCGTGTCGGCCTGTTCCACCAGCGTAAGGAGCTGTGTTTCAGCGGCCTGCAGGTTGCGGAGACGCGCATCGAGGTCAGTGTATTCTTCAGTAACGTCGCGGGCAGCGGTTTGCTCGGCCAGAACTTCCTGGGCAAGTGCCCGCAAGGCAGCCATGGCCTGGTCGAAGGCTTCAGCCGGCACCCGCAACGTCAGCGAGGTCGGCTGCAGGTCCCCGGCCTGCCGTACTTCAGCAGTGGCAATAAACGCTCCCGGAATCCCTGCAAGTATCCGCTCGACTTCGTTTACGGCAGTTGCGGGATTGCCCACAACGAGGGTAAGGGCGCCATTGCGAATAACCTTGGCATCGGTGGCAAAACTCGCGACCGAAACCGGGGCAGCCATTGCAAGCTTCTGTGAGCTACTTGCCACTTGAGGCGCAGCCTCTGCCGCCGGTGCCATTTCTTGCCGTTCCGCTGCTTCGCTATCCGCAGGAGCCATGGATTCTTCGGCGTGTTGAGAAGCAGCTCCCAAGAACATCGTTTCCTGGGTAACGCCGGCAAAAGAAAACAACGCGAATATGCCGACAAGCAATGCCCCAGCAAGGGCCGCAATCACCGCTCCCAAGAGCAATAGGGTTCTTTTCATGTGACCTACCTCCGACTTGTGAGATGCAAATTTTGATGCGTCGGTGTCCAACCGCTGCGCTAGCGTGTAACTCTCTTGCTGCCATGCATCGCAATCAGTGCAGCGGGAGTATGGATCAAGCCACGCACATGTGTGAAGAACACCACATCAGTACAGTCGCGCTATGGCTACGGAACTCGGCTACTGTCCAACGCGCGCATGTAGGCCCGCATGGCGCGGTCGGTCTGTTCGATGCCCTGATAGACGTCCCCGAGCCGCTGCCACGCCTGCAGCTTATTGGGGGAGGAGGCCGCAATCGCCTCAAGTTCTTGTGCCAAAGCACTGAGCGTGGCCTCATCCATCTGGGCACCTTCCCGCTCCAGTCTGTGCAGCAGAGTCTCCCAGGTCTCAGAACTCTCCCCGCGATCACCATCGTCAGGAGCAGTCCCCGACGTCGTCGCTGGTTCCGCTACTGCCGTTTCTTCCTTCTCGGTTTCGGTGCTTTGGGCCGGCGTTACTAGGATTCGCTTTTGACCTTCTTGCGCTTCTGCAGCGGCGCGCGCGCTTAGGCGGGCCGCTGCACGTTTGCGTGCGTCAGGCGCTTCCGATTCTTTCTTGGCAGCCAGCGTTGCTTCGATTCGTTGCAGGAAGTCAATCGGCACTTCAATTTCGGCATCGTCGCTCGGCAAGGGTAAGCGTGAAGGGCCATTTGCGGGGTAGAGTGCGCGCGCCAGCGCGAAATCCGGGTCTATCTGGCGGGATCGCTCCAAGAGTTGCCGCGCTTGATCGATGAGACCCATGTGCGCCCGTACGTCAGCCGACAACAAGATCGCCTTTAGACAGTTTGGATGCTCACGGACGATCTCGTCGGCGAGTCTACTGGCCGCCTGCCTGTCCCCATTGAGCCAATGCGCTTCCATCAAGGCGACTTGCGCACTCCAGTGAATCTCGGTCTCTTCCAATAGACGCCGAAACTCCGCAATTGCATGCTCCAGCAGCCCGCTGCGCAGGTGAATGCGCGCGAGGCCGGCCCGGGTCAAGAGCCCGTTTCCGTTCGAATCGCCGTGACCCTCGCGCCCGAGGACCAGCATGCGTTGTTTCACGTCTGTGCGGGTGGGATCATTCTCAAACGCGCGGCGGATCACAACGAGCCGTTCGCTGTCTCTCCCTAGAGACTCCAAGACTTCTGCGAAATTCATGAGAATGGGGGCACTCTCCGGGTCAATGTCAAGCGCCTGAAGCAACTGCTCTTCCGCCTGCGCAGGCTGATCGGTTTCTAAGTAGACTTGCCCGAGCAGGGTTCGCGCCGCCAGGTTACTCGGGGACTGCTTGAGCAAATAGCGGGCTATCTCTTCCGCAAGCGCAAAGTGATTCAGCGCTAGCGCCTGTTCTCCCCATTGCAGGAAATCTCTTAGTTTCATGTGCTCCTATGTTCCTCAGCAGTGGTGCGAGCTTACCACCGGCCAACAGTGTCACAGTGCCGATCGCCCGATCTCGTCAGCCTTGCTCACCGGATTCTCTGGGATCCCAGAATTCACGCACCTACGGACTGCGGCACGGGCATCTCGGTTAGCAGGTCCATCACATCTTAGGATACACTCCGCTGCGCCATTTCGGTTGCTCTCCCCGCGCCTGTAACTGCCGGCTGCCCACTGAAGCCACGACCTAATTCCACAAGCTCACGAGGTCTTCCATGGCTGCGCGATCAAGCCCCGGCCCTACCAGCGCCACGTGAGCCCAACCGGGAATGAAGATGCGTTGCGCCACACGCAAGACATCATCCGCCGTAATGGCATCGATGATAGCGAGCATTTCGTCCAACGTAATCGTCGTGTGCATCAGCACCTCTTGGCTGCCGTACCAGCTTGCAACGTTCCAGCTATCTTCCATGCTCAGCAGCAACCGGCCCTTGGTGAATTCGCGCACCTTATCCATTTCCTCTGCCGGGAGTTTCTCTTGCCGAATACGATCCACCTGCTCCCAAATGGCAGCCAGGGCGCTCCCCAAGTGCCCATCATCTACCCCGGCGGTAATGACGAATGCGCCCGTGTCGAAGTACTGCTCTGCGTACGTAAAAATGTCGTACGCCAGTCCAAGCCGTTCGCGTACTTCCACCGCCAAGCGTGAACTCAAACCATCTCCCAACGCAGCGTTTAGGAGTTCCAGAGCATGGCGATCGGGGTCAGCGTGAGAGAGACCTTTACCGCCAATACAGAGCTGCACGTGGCTATGGTCCTCAGCTTGCGTGATAACGCGATCGACGGGTTGCGTCGCGACGGCAGGCAGCCAAGCGGGGCCGGTTCCTTTGCGCAGACCGCCAAATGCCTGTTCCGCATGCGCAAAGGCATCATCGGCATCCACACCTCCCGCAACCACAAGCACCATATTGTTGGCGCGGTAGAAGTCTTCCACATGCTTGGACAGATCGTCTCGGGTGATGTTCATGATGGACTCTGGACGACCGCCTATATCTTCTCCGAGCGGATGCCCCGGCCACAACAGACGCGACATGAGCACGTGCACCCAGTCGGTTGGCGTGTCTTGGTAGAGCTCAAGCTCTTCAAGAATTACACCACGCTCGCGCTCGACGTCATCGGGATTCAGCGCGGGGTTAAGGGCAATATCGGCGAGAATATCGAACGCAATCGGAAGATGCTGAGACGCCACTTTCGCCCAAAAGACCGTTGCCTCCCGACCGGTGCTCGCGTTCAGGAGACCGCCGGTGCGTTCGATTGCTTCCGCTATCTCCTGGGGATCAGGCCGCCGCAAAGTGCCTTTAAATAGCATGTGCTCCAGGAAGTGGGAGAGCCCCATGAGGTCGTAAGGTTCGTAGCGAGACCCGGCCCCACAGAAGAGGCTGACGGTTGCGGCACGGGTATGGGGCATCGGCAATACAACCACCCGCAGCCCATTGGGCAGGGTGCGCCTACGCAAAGCCTGCTCTTTCATTGATTGCACCCGTTAGGCAACGTTGGGTAAAGAAGCGATCTGCGCAAGCTCTTTCAGGGCACGCTGTACCGCCGCATCCTCTTCGAGGGAATCCATAATATCGGCTTCAATTTCAATGTCAGGAGCAATCCCAACTTCGGAGATAGACTCCCTTCCCGGTGTAAGCCAACGCGCGATCGTTACACGAAGTTGGGAGCCATCGCTCAGGTCGTGGGGAAGCTGCACCGTACCCTTGCCATACGTTCGCTCCCCAATGATTACTGCCCGGCCGTAATGGGACAAGGCGCCGGCAACGATTTCCGATGCGCTCGCGCTGCGCTCGTTTACCAATACTACAAGGGGAATGTTGCGAGCCACACCGCTGCTGCGCACCCGATACGGGCGTTGCTGCTGCGCTTGCTCTTCATAGAGGACCACTGTGCCGCGGTCCAAGAATTCGCTCGTCACGCGTATTGCCGTACCCAGCAGGCCACCGGGATTGTCGCGCAGATCAAGGATCAGGCCGGGCGCCTCGTCATCGATCAGTGATTCCAAGGTCGTGTGCAGTTCGTCAGCCGTGAGGGCGCCAAAGCTCCACAGCCGAATGTAGCCCACGTTTCCTGACAGCGTTTCCGTCGTTAGCGAAGGAATTACCACTTCAGCACGGGTGATTGTCACATCAAACGGCTCGTCATCTCCACGCTTAATCGTGAGCACGACATCAGTTCCGGCTTGGCCGCGAATGCGCAGCGCCGTGTGTTCCACCGTGTCGCCCTCTATTAGGGTTCCATCCACTGCCACGATTATGTCTCCGGACTTTAGGCCGGCGTTCTGTGCGGGTGAATCATTGAATACCGAATGAATCAAAATCTGGCCGTCTCGTTCATCGATCCGCGCGCCGATGCCCTGGAACTTTTGTCGGGTTTGCTCCCGTGCGCGCTGGCTTACGGAGGGATCAAGCAGCGTCGTGTGGGGATCGCCAAGAGTGTCCAACATGCCGCGAATAGCTCCGCGCATCATGGCATCCTGGTCTATCGGCTGCTTATAGAACTCTTGCGATACAATCTCCCAGACCTGTAAGAAGAGTTCCCACTGTTCGTCCTGCCCGACTGGCGGCGAAGCAGGCAAGACGCCGGGGAGGACACCAGAAAGGACTGCGGCCAATGGCTGCAATGGCCCCCCTTTGCCCCCTGCCGCAAAGCCAGCGGCAAAGGCCCCTGAGCCAACCGTCACAACCAGCGAGAACGATAGGACAATCGCTAGGAAATGCTTGCGCTTCATGGGTCAA
The DNA here is from genome assembly GCA_026710945.1 of Chloroflexota bacterium. Taxonomy (NCBI): domain Bacteria; kingdom Bacillati; phylum Chloroflexota; species Chloroflexota bacterium. Next base: position 70,850 of record JAPOQA010000021.1, on the reverse strand, counting down.
GCCTTAATTTGGGGTGGCATCCGACCTGGTTATTCCTAGAGTTTCGCAGCACCATGCGTTACCTTCACGATAGCATAGCACTATGCGAGAAACAACCGCCTTTCAACCGCAGGCGCGGGCCTCTTACTTGCCATGGTCGAGACGAATTTCGTGCCGCAGGCACGTCCTTTCTTCACCACAGTGCCGCTCAAGGGGCATCATCGACAAGAGCGGGTACTGGCTCATCGAAAGTCCTGTATTGCACATTTCATACGGGCGTCCGCCGTATCTAATCGGGAAACGCATCCCCCCTGGATGTCTACTCGCGAATTTGATTCTCTGTTGCTGGACGCGTATTATGGAGTGCAGACTATAAGTGACCAATGGCATGAAAGGGTAAACGGGAATGCTTGGGACATTTGGGTGGACAGAGCTCCTCATAATCCTTGTGATTATCGTCATCCTCTTCGGGGGAAGCCGGATCGCAGGTCTCGGCGGTTCGCTCGGCAACAGCATCCGCGAATTCCGCACGGCGATGAAGGAAGAGGACGAACCCAGCGAATCTGATGACGAAAAGAAGGCTACTGATTCTGCGGAATCAAAGAAGGAAGATGACGAGAAGAAGGAGGATTCGGACCAGGCTGCGAGCAGCGAGGGCGAATCCAAGAAAAGCTAGCACATTGTGCTCAAGCGGCAGCGGCTTCGCTGGCTGGGGACTGCCGTCTGTGACTCACACGGCGCCCCCCGTGACGCGAATAGCCGGTTCACTCTGATTCGTGTCTACGCGCAAGATATCCCAGCCCTATTAGAATACAACCGGTGGTTGATGCTTTTCACCGCCGGTTTTTTCTTTGTCGGCATCGTTGCCGGAGCTGCTCTGGGGCAGCTGTACCCTCTTGCGACTGAGTCCCTTCTACGCGTCTATGCCGAGCAAGTCGAGCGTCTCGGTGACATCGAATCTATTTCCACCGCAGCAATTCTCGGCAACAACCTGCGCATTTTGCTTCTCAGTCCTATACTTGCCACGCTCACGTTCGGGCTCTACCCGCTGATCGTCGTCACACTGCCCGGTGTGCTCCTGGGCATGTTGGCTGTGCAAGTGGACTTTGCCGGTCCATTCCAGTTGCTCATTGGGCTCGTGCTCGTGCTGCCTCATGGTGTGTTCGAAATACCTGCAATCATGATCGGCAGTGCCCTCTCTTTGCGCCTCGCGTGGTCCTTTTTGCGACCGGTGCCTTCCCTCAGCTTCTTTGAGAGTGTTGCCTGGGCCGCGATCAACGTCATCAAAGGGTATGTCTTCCTCGTAATCCCTCTTATCGTGATTGCCGCTTGGGTGGAGGTGAACGTGACCGGCCAGATTGCCCGCTGGCTGATTGGCCTCAGTGCAATCATCACCATACCTCAGCCATAGCAGAACTCTGGGCCGGATTGCGTGCTACAATTGAAAAGATACGGTTTCGTCAGCTATCGCAAACGTTGGAACGATGAATTCACCGCCATCTTCAACCGCAAAGCGCCTGCAGAGAGTCCGCGATTGGCTCTCAGAGTCTGAGACGGACGCGCTCCTCGTAAGCAACGACTACAACCGTCGCTACGTCTCCGGATTCACCGGTTCTTCCGGTTGGCTGCTGATTAGCGCTACCGATGCTCTCTTGATCACAGATTCCCGCTACACCGAACAGGCGGGAAAACAGGCCCAGGACTTTACGGTGGCGCCGCAGTCGGGGCAGATTGCTCCCCTGCTTATGGACCTCAGCAAGCAACACGGCATTGGGCGGTTAGCCTTCGAATCGGAGCACGTCAGTGTTGCCACACATGATGCATATCGAGAGGCGTTTGCCGGTGAAGTCGAACTCATAGGGTATCAAGGATCAATTGAGAAACTTCGCGTTTCCAAGGAGCCGGACGAGGTTGCCGCGCTCCAGCGTGCCATAACTATTGCCGATGAGGCCCTCGCTGAGCTTCTCACGTGGCTGCATCCCGGTGTTACCGAGCAGGACGTAGCGTGGCGCTTGGAGATACTGATGCGGGAGGCCGGCGCCGAGGGACTCTCTTTCCCCTCTATCGTCGCGGCCGGCCCGAACGGCGCGATGCCGCACCACAGGCCGGGAAACGACGTTATCCCCCGAGACACGTTCGTTGTTATGGACTTTGGTTGCGTTGCCGATGGGTACTGCTCCGACATGACCCGCACTGTGGTACTCGGCACTCCCTCTCCCGAGATGCAAGCAATTTACAGAATTGTCTTCAAAGCACAAGAGCAGGCGGCGGCGCACGTGCGCGCGGGCATGACCGGCGTAGAGGCCGATGCCTTGGCTCGCGAAATTATTGTGGGCGCGGGACACGGCGACCACTTCGGCCATGGTTTGGGCCATGGGGTAGGTCTGGAAATTCATGAGGCTCCCCGCCTTTCGCCCCTGGCTGGCGATACGCCTCTGCCTGAGGGCGCAGTTGTCTCTATCGAACCCGGCATTTACCTGCCCGGCGTGGGCGGTGTGCGCATTGAAGACCTGGTCTTGCTCCGCAAGGACGGCGCAGAGACACTCACCGGATCGCCAAAGATGACCTTTTCGTAAAAGTGAAATTGCAGGAGGCATTACGCGTTGATCGAAACTGGCAACCTACGACGTGGCGTCGTAATCGAGTATGAAGACACGATTTATCGCTTGGAGGACGTGAAGCACATCAAGATGGGCCGCGGCGGCGCGGTGGTGCGGCTTAAGCTGCGGCACGTGCAAGAAGGCCACATCATTGACCGCACCTGCGATGCCGGCGCCCGCTTTCGCCGAATCCGTCTTGAGCAACGCCCGGCCCAATTCCTCTATCGCGACGGCGACGTCTTTCACTTCATGGATACGGAATCGTACGACGAAATCCTTGTGGACGGCGCTCTGCTTGGCAATGCCGAAAACTTCCTCAAGGATGGCGCTTCCATCGAGCTTGAAATGCATGGCGAACGAGTATTAGACGCCACACTGCCTCCATCCGTAGAACTTGATGTCGCGGACACTGCGCCCGGCTTTAAGGGCGACACGGCCGCGGGTGGCACCAAGCCCGCTACGGTCGAAACAGGGCTGGTCGTCAATGTTCCGCTCTTCGTCAACGTGGGAGAGACTATTCGTGTGGATACTCGAACGAGCAGCTATATCGAGCGGGTGCGTTCATCGTGAGCGGTCAAGGCGAACAGACTGAGCTGCCATCTTCCCGTGAGACAACTCCCCTCTCCCGGGTAATTCACGAGCGTTTGAAGCCGTTGCTCGAACTCATCAGCGATTCTGACGTAGAAGAACTATCGCTTGAGCATGACGGCATTCGCGTGGCAATCAAGCGCACCCCCCACATGATGTCGGTCGTCTCGTCGTCTCCTCCGCCCGAAGTGGAAGAAGCAGAGCCGCAATTGCACGTCGTGCACGCGGGGAGGGTAGGAGTGTTTTCCCGCAGCCGGCGACAGGAGCAACTACCCGTCATCGACGAGGGCGCTGAGATAGAGGAAGGACAGTTGCTCGGCTACATCGAGGTCCTTAACGTGCTCAATGAAGTCCACGCACCCTTTGCCGGTACTCTCGAGCGCTTTCTCGTGGAATCCCGGCAACCGGTTGAATACGGCCAGCCGCTTGCTCTGATCGAACCCGCTCCGGAACCACCAACAGACGACGTGGAGTAGGGCGCATTCGAGGGACGCTGCGTGCTGCGCGCTCAGCACACGTCGACTCGTTCATGTACCGGCGATGCATGTCAGAAGAATGCTCTGGCATTCTGCCCCTCACAAGCTCCCACATGCTATTATTTAATGAGAACTCAACTACTCGACTTCCAAAGAATATCTCACTAGGTGTACCGATCACTTTGTGAGACACGTTATCTGAGAACTGGAGCTGTGCGTAGCGCGGGGGCTTGCCCCCGCTCTTTGAACAGTGTGCAGCCTACATCGCTCTTTCGTTCGCCAGAGCTCCTCATGTAGACGACATTCCTCACAGAGAATCTGAGTATATGGATACGTATTACGCCAAGGATAGGCAAGAATGGCGGGCATGGCTCCACGAGCACCACGCCCACGCCAAGGAGATTTGGCTGGTCTATTACCGCAAAGCCACAGGCAAACCCCGTGTTGCATACAATGATGCCGTTGAGGAAGCCCTCTGCTTTGGCTGGATAGACAGCCAGCAGAAGGGCATCGATGAGGAGCGCTTTGCACAGCGGTTTTCGCCGCGCAAGCCGAGCAGCAATTGGTCGGAATCGAACAAAGCGCGCCTGCGCAACCTTATCGCTCAAGGCAAGATGACTCCGGCAGGACTAGAGGCCGCTCAGGGCGTTGATTTGGATGAACCATTTGTGATCGCGCCGGACATCGAGTCTGCGCTAAGAGCGGACCCGCAAACCTGGCAGCACTTTCAGGATTTCCCGGAAGACTATCAAAGTATCCGCGTAGCGTTCATCGAGAGCGCACGCAACCGACCCGCGGAATTCAAGAAGCGTCTGGATTTCTTTCTCAAGAAGACTGCGCAGAACAAGACCTTCAAATACGGCTAAGCCGGCGCCGGCAGAGCGTAGCATGCACGTTGACACTTTGGATTGCGAGCAAGAGCAACCTGCAACGATTGATTGGGCCTCGATCCAGAATCTCCCGCGCTGGGGTGTGAAAGAATTTTGAGCCAACAGTAGGGCTTCCTCGCGGCCGTTGCGTTTGGCTGGCTGAGTCGAATTGGAATCAACACGTAAACCAGTGAATTAGCATTTATCGCACTAAGGGAATCTTGATGACAGAGACCTTGTCCGCATCGGCTGAGATGGATGCAAATGAAAATGAAATTGAAGATAATGCAATTGTGGTCGCCGGATTACGCAAGTCCTTCAAAGACTTAGAAGTGCTCAAGGGAATCGACCTCACGGTCGCACGTGGGAGCATTCTGGCGTTACTTGGTCCTAACGGCGCCGGCAAGACGACAATCATTCGCATATTGAGCACATTGCTGCCACCCGATGGCGGCCAGGCGCTTGTAAACGGCTTCGACGTGTCCCGGGAAGGGGGCCAGGTGCGCAAGAGCATTGGGCTCACCGGACAGTACGCGGCGGTGGACGAGTATCTCACCGGGGAAGAGAACTTGCTGATGCTGGGCAGGCTCTATCGCCTCAGCATTGCCGATACGAAGCGGCGTACCCGCGACCTTTTGGAGCTATTCGAACTCACCGATGCCGCCGGGCGCACGGTGAAGACCTATTCCGGCGGAATGCGCCGCCGCCTCGACTTGGCGATGAGCCTCATTGCATCCCCACCAGTGCTGTTCTTGGATGAGCCCACCACCGGGCTTGATCCGAGAAGCCGTTTGTCACTGTGGGAGATGATCAAGCGCCTCTCGGCCAGCGACGTCACCATCCTGCTGACAACGCAATATATGGAAGAAGCCGACCAATTGGCAGACCAGATCGTTGTCATTGATCACGGCAGTGTGATTGCTGCCGGCACGGCAGACGAGCTAAAGTCCCGCATCGGCGCCGCACGCTTGGATCTCACCATTGCCGCATCCAGTGATTTCGTAAGGGCTGAGCAAGCGCTGGACGGCCAAGCCCTGCACCTGGATAGCAAGCGGCGCTTGCTGAGCATTGCCAGCCAACACGGCGTCCACGAGCTGAGAGAGGTGCTGCAACGCTTAGAAGAAGCCGACATAGAGGTGGAGAACGTTTCGCTGCATCGTCCCACCTTGGATGATGTCTTTCTCACGCTAACGGGCACCGCGACTACTCCCCAATCCGACGATCAACCGGAAGAGGGCCAGGAGAAGGAGAGGGAATGAAAGAATCAATGTCTTTGCTTGCCAATACGCAACCAGAGGCCCGTCCGGAGATCTTCTGGACGCTCGACAACTCCTGGGTGCTGACCAAGCGCAGCCTCAAACACATCATTCGCAACATCGATCAGTTGCTCTCAACTTTTCTTATGCCCGTGATGTTCTTGTTGCTCTTTCGCTACGTCTTTGGCGGCGCGATCAACACGGGGGACACGAGTTACGTCAACTTTCTGGTGGCCGGTATCCTGGTGCAAACGGCTGCCTTTGGGGCCAATACGACCACCTTCAGCGTGCTCGTCGATCTACAGCGGGGCATTGTAGATCGTTTCCGCGCGCTGCCGATGGCGAGCTCGGCTCTGCTCGCGGCGCACGTCATTGCAGATTTGGTGCGAAATACGATTTCGGCGTTGATAATGCTTGTTGCGAGTTTTCTCGTTGGATTTCGCCCCACGGCAGATCTTTCCGAGTGGCTGCTGGTACTCGGCCTATTGCTCCTCTTTACGCTTGCGATTTCCTGGGTTTCGGCCATTCTGGGCATGGTCGTCAAGTCGCTGGAGGCCGCACAGTGGTCAGGTTTCATGGTGCTGATGCCGCTCACATTTGCCAGCAGCGCCTTCGTGCCTACCGCCAGCATGCCGACCGTGCTGCGCGTCTTTGCTGAAAACCAACCCGTTACCCACGTCATCGAAGCTATGCGCGCCTGGATGGTCGGCACGCCCATTGGCAATAGCGGCTGGCTGGCACTCTTCTGGTGCACCGGCATAATCGTGATTGCCATGCCGGTGGCCACGTGGATATTCCGCAGCCGGACATCGGATCCGCGCCCTGGCTAAGAGACACGCGATCGGTGGCGCCAGAGCGAAGTTCTTCATGTAAACCACGGACAGAGTACATCTTTACGCCGCAACGTAGTATCATGAGCGAGAAGGTGCAGTCTCGAGCAGTTGGGGAAGGCAAGCTATGCGCACCATTCAATTGCCGTGGTGGGACCCGCATGGGTGGACACAGCCGCGAGCGCTCCGCCGCGAGGAGTGGGCGACCGGTACAACCCATGAAACAACGCTGCTCGTCGCCGACAGGCGCATCCCGCTCATCGCCGGTTTCATCGCCGGGGCGGGCGTATTTGCCGGTCTCTTTGCTGTAATCATGATCCTGATCGCCATCTGGCCGATCATGGTCATGCTGTTTACCCTCAACCTCGTGGGTGTCGTTTCGCTCGTCCTTTCCCACACTTTTGGCTGGGTCGCAATTCTCATGGACCTTTGGCCTGCCCTGATTTTGAGCGGCCTTCTCGGCTTGGCCAAGGCCCGTCTCAATCTTCGCAGTGTGGAGCGACGCCTGCGCCCAATGCCCTTTCACTCGCGGTGGGACACGCTACCCGGCTTGCTCCTCAGCCTTATCGGGGTGCCGTTGCTCTTCCTTGGGCTTGCGGTGTGGAAAGAGTTCCCGATCATGGTCGTATACCTCTTGTTTGTGTGGCTCCTCTCTGGTTTAGTCTACGACCAATACTGGAACATCTGGTTTGAAGGCATGCTCCAATCGTGGGTGGGTTCAGCGGTCTGGTTCCGCCGCACACTGAGCCTCTCGTACGTTCTGCACAACGATAGCGACCTCTTCGGCTGCATCATCGCCGATCTTGCCGTGAGCGAAGACGGTCACAAGGCGCACATTCAGGGCTGGTTCCGCACGCCGGAACAGGTGAAGCGAGCGCGTCAAGTGGCTCGCCGCATCGTCGGCATCCGCGAGGTGGAAGTGGAAACGCTCTCGTGGGACTTGCAGGATGATATGTGGGATGAGTACACCGCCACCGGCGTACGTTCCTTGGTCGTCTGACAGGAGCGCGCTCCTGCAGGAACCTCCCAGCGTGTATGCCAAAATGAGAACCAGCAGTTCGAGGAAGTCTCATGACCGCCAGTCTGCCTTTTGCTTCTCTCGAACCGAGAACGACGCAAGACTCCAATGACGAGTCCTTGAGCCAACAACACAGCGCAGCTCGATCCTTGGCCGCAATTCCGGCGAGAACATAGCTTCAGGTGAAGAAATGGCACAGCCGAACAGCCTCGGCGGCGCTGGTGATGATGCGCGCTTCCTCTCGCGCCGTGAGATAGTCTCCGCCACGGTGGCGGATGCGCTGGTAATGATTGCCAGCCTGCGGGTAACACTCCTGGCAGGCTTCATCGGCGGCGCGCTGGCGCCGTTGGCGTTTATCATACCGATCGGACTTGCCGTCGTCCTATGGCCCATATTCAACGCCTTCATGTTGGCGCTGATGGCGGGCGCCTTGCTCTTTGCCATTGTCCTCACTCCGTTGGTGATCCTCTCCGGCTTTTGGGAACGCCTGCGCACCCTCAAGATTCTCGAGATTGCTACGGGGCTCATCCTGCTGGCTGTCCTTGTAGTCGGATTGCTAACTGTGCGGTCTGCGGAGCCTGGGTCTCCTCCAATTAGCCTAGGCATGATTTTGGGAGGTGTACTCACCATAGTGTCGTTGATCTTGAACACGTCGCCTATTACTTTTGGCGCGGGAATTCTGGGCGCGCTCATGGCGCTCTTGCGTCGTTTTCAGGCTGATCGCGACGCTTACTGGCGCATTTCCTTTGGGCCAATCGTCTCCGGTTACTTTGGCCCGCACCAAGTCTTGTCCTTCATTGCCGTGCCCGTAGGCCTTCTGGTAGCCCTCAACGTCTCAATACAGAACGGTTGGGCGTTAGCGTTTCAGGCCTTTCCAGTCTGGATACTCTCCGGCTTTCTCTTCTGGGCGTATTGGGAGATTGCCCACAAGTACATTCTGGGCAAGATCACAGGACAGGCCGCCTGGTTCCGCAAGAGTATGGCTCTTGCGAAGGTGCTTGAAGACGATTCGTACCTTTTTGGATTGCGCTTCGAATCGGTTGGGGTTGATGTGGAACGCGGCGTGGCGCAAATCCGCGCGGAGTTTCGAGACCCCGACCAGGTCTATCGCGCCCGCCAGGCCTGCCTGCGCGTCGCCGATATCGTGGATGCCGAAGTGGTAGATACAAGTGATCCCTTCCAACGAGTCAGGAAGAAGAGTTGGGACTACTAGCCAAGGGGTCAATCGACAACAAAGAGAGGGTTCATGCGCATCGACGCCCACCAGCACTACTGGAAATTAAACCGCGGCGACTATGGTTGGCTCACACCGGACATGGGCGTGCTCTACCGCGACTACCTCCCCGCCGATCTCGAACCAAGCCTTGAACGGCACAGGATCGACAAGACAGTGCTCGTGCAGGCCGCTCCCACCACGGCGGAGACGGACTATATGCTTTCGCTCGCCGCTGAGAACGACTCAATCGGTGGTGTCGTCGGCTGGCTGGACATGGCCGACCCCAAGTTTCCGCAACTATTCGAGGAATACCGCCAACAGCCTGCGTTTGTGGGAATCCGGCCCATGCTGCATGACCTGTCCGATAACGCGTGGGTGACTCAGCCGGTAGTGCTTGAGAATCTCACGCTGCTCGCAGAATGCGACTTTCCGTTTGACTTCCTGGTGCGCCCCCAGCACTTGCCCTATGTATTGCAGGTACTTGAGAAAGTATCAAACCTGCGCGCCGTTATCGACCACATCGCCAAGCCAGACATCAAAGCGCAACAGTTCGAACCGTGGGCGTCAGATCTCAATGCGATTGCGCAGCACGAAAACGTTTACTGCAAGCTCTCCGGCATGGTCACCGAGGCCGATCACGCCAACTGGATGCCTGCCGACCTCCAGCCGTACGTATCGCACACCGTCGAGTGTTTCGGACCGGCGCGCGTGATGTACGGCAGCGATTGGCCCGTCAGTCTCTTGGCGGCACGCTACGACGACGTAATTGGAGCCTTGGAAGAGGCACTGGACCCGGGACTAGGTGAGGTGGGCCTTGCAAATGTCTTCGGCGGCAACGCCGGGCAGTTCTATGGGATCGCCAAATAGCACTTTGCAATTGCCCTTGAGGGTATCCGAATTCGAACCTTGAGTGCGGTTGCTTGGCTTTCACATTTCGCGTTAACGAGTGAGCCGTTGGCCGTCGAACCCGTCACCTCAATGACGCCATCGAGAGGTGGTATTTCCATGGAAAATCAACTAAACGCAGGAGCCGCTTCTGCCAACTTGACACCCTGGCTGGGTATTGCACTCTGCGGCGGCTTTGCGCAGCGTCAGGCCCAAGACGTGCATGACGAGATTCATGCCAAGGCATTGGTGCTTGACAACGGCGATATTCGCATCGGGATCGTCGTTTGTGACTTCGTCTGTATGCCGCGGCGCATTGCGGACGCCGTGAAGGAGCGCGTGGCTCAGACTTGCGGAATACCCCCCAGCCATCTGCTGGTCTGCGCTACGCATACGCACAGCGGGCCGGCAGTTCGCACAGCCCTCGGCGTGCGTGAAGACTCGATGTATGTGGAGCAGGCTCCTGCCAAGATTGCAGATGCCGTCCAACTGGCGGTAAAACGACTGCAGCCTGCCAGCATCGGCTGGGCAGGAGCGCGGGAAGACCGCATCAGCTTCAACCGCCGGTGGTGGATGCGCGACGGTACCGTTCACATGAATCCGGCCAGCGAAAATCCAGAGCCCGTACGCCCTTCCGGCCCTACCGATCCTGCGTTGAGCTTCCTGTACCTGGAGGACGCGACAGGCACACCTCTCGCGGTCCTTGCCTCATTTGCGCTCCACTACGTTGGCACCGACTCGCCGACAGCGCTCTCTGCTGATTACTACGGACACTTCACGACGGAAGTGCAACGCCTGCTCGGGTCGCAGTGCCTGCCCATCCTCATAAACGGCACGTCCGGCGATATCAACAACAATGACTATAGCGGCAAGCGGTCGTGGCACGAGACCGGCCATGCCCAAGCCAAGCGCATGGCCTCCGTGCTCGCGGGACACGTGCTTAGCGAGAGCCAACTGCTGGACTTGCATGACACCTGCCCGCTTAGCGCCGTATTGGAAACCGTTACCTATACCCGCAAGACCATCTTGGCGGAAGACGTCTCTGTGGCCCAGCAGATTCTGCGCAATCCCGCCGCCTTTTCGTACGACTCCGGCCCGTTTAGCTGGGTTGTCGGCCAACCGGTGCATCGACAGTTCTTGCACGTCTATGCCCAAGCATGCATCGATCTCGCCGCCCTACCGCTGGAATTAGACACGCGCGTACAGTCTCTGCGAGTGGGTGATGCCGCTCTGGTAGCGCTCCCGGGCGAAGTCTTCGCCGAGACCGGACTAGCCATCAAGGCACAGAGCCCCTATTACCCTACACTCATCGCCGAGCTTGCCAATGACTATCTCGGCTACATCTGCCCGCAAGAGGCGCTGGAAAGACAGGGCGGCTATGAGACCTGGGCTTCACCCCATTCCATCGCCGCAGCCGGCACGGCCGAGCGACTCGCACAAGTTGCCGGTCAGCAGCTTGCCGGCCTCCGGCTCTAAGTTGAGGGGAAACACTACGCAGCATCAAAGGGCACCGCGCAAACCCGCAGCCAGCCGAGTCGACAAGGGAGAAGCAGCAAACCGCCCACTAATCTAGGCTGACGAGAGCAGGGCAAATGCGGAGCAAACGCCCGCAGTGGGCGACACGACCTTCGCACACGCTCCTAAGCGAGCGCTGCACAACCGGTTTAGCAGTGAGCATCGCCGAGTTCGCGAATGCCGCAAGAGGCTGGGAGTTGCGCGTGCAATTCCTGGGCGCTACGCCATGGGGTGCATGGAAAGCGCCAGCGACGCCTCGATGTTCCACACGACCTGCGAGACAGCCTGGCCGATGAGGTCCAGCTTGCGCACTTGCTCGATGCGCCCTGCTGCTTGTCTCAATTCCTGCTTGGAGAGCAACGTGCGGAAAATGCCGCATGCGTCTGCAAGGCAAATTATCACAATGTCGCGCGGGTCGGGAATGACATCGCTAAAGAGCACTTCCATGATCCGCAGCTTCACTTCGCGCTCGGCCTTCCCATCTACAACAGGGTAGCGCCGCGAACGAAACACCCACAGGAAGCGATCGTCCCGGCTTTCCAAAATTCCATGGGTGATGAGTCGCTTCATCGCTTTATCGCGAATGGAATAGGCATTCTCGGCCGTGTGCTCGATCCAATGGCAGATGTCGTGCTGATCGGTTGATTTTGAAATACTCTCCAGAGTTGGGTCCAGCAAGTCGTCGCCAATAGGCGTAGGATCCAACAAGGATAGCCGCTTGGGATCGGTGTCGATCCTATTCTCCAATGCAATGTCCATCAGCACTGCGCCTGCTAGAGCATAGCGGAGCGACCATTCGGGAATGTGGGCAAATTCGCCACTCTCATCATCAAGCAAGAGGAGCATGATTTCTTCGGCAAATCTCAGCATTGACTTCACTCCTTACTACACTGTAGGGTTTGCAAGTATCGTAAGACGTTGGTGCGGCCGTTGTCAATGGTACGCGTTTCCGGCCATACGTGACTGATCGCATTTTGGTGGAAACCTAGGCTTCGCTCCTTTGCATTGACGCCCTGAATTCTAAGCGTTGCTACCTGCTTGTTCATCTGATCGTCACCCGTTGTGCCCAAGACGAGCAATCCCAGGTGTCGCCGTGCTTCAATATGCTTCCGTTTGACAACATGTTGCGCTATACTTGCGTCTGAAAAGACTGAATTTGTACAAGGCCCACACGAAGGAGTGACGCTCGTGAGTACATTACTGCAGGCCGGCGCTGCCACGGCGAATATCACCCCATGGCTTGGCATCGAGGTTCCGGGAGGCCATCGTACGCGCTATGCCGCAGACGTCGACGACGAGCTTCTGGCAAAGGCGCTGGTTATCGACAACGGTGAAATGCGCATTGCGCTTGTCACGTGCGACCTCATCGTAATGCCTCAAGGGATGGCGGACCGGGCCAAAGAACGCATTGCCGCGCGCTGTGACATTCCTCCCGAAAACGTCATGATCAATGCCACGCATACCCATACGGCCGCCGGCGTTGCCGATCTCCTCGGCACGGGCGAGGACAAGGCGTATGTCGAGTGGGCGCCGCTCAAGATGGCGGATGCCGTGGAAATTGCCACGCAACATTTGCAGACTGCGCGCGTTGGTTTTGCCACAGCCCATGAGGACCGCATCTCGTTCAACCGCCGGTGGCATATGCGTGACGGAACAGTGCGCATGAATCCCGGCGCGGGGAATCCAGACCTCGTTAAGCCTACCTATCCCATAGACCCTGAAGTCACTATGCTTTACGTGGAAGGGACTGACGGCCGGCCCATCGCCGCCGTTTCTAATTTCGTGCTGCACTACGTTGGCACGGACAATGGAACCGCTATATCCGCCGACTACTTTGGGCACTTCCACCGGCTGATTCAACGCTACCTCGATCCGCAGTGTGTCGGTATGCTCTGGAACGGCACCTCAGGCGATATCAATAACCAGGACTACAGCGGCGAGCGCCAATGGACCGCAAGCGGTCACACGCAAGCGATCAAGATGGCAAACGTGTTGGCCGGCCACCTCATCACCGAGATCCAGCTCATGGAGATGCAGGACGAATTGGTGCTGGGGGCGGCAGTGGGCACGTTTGACTTCCAGCGTAAGACCATCACGGCTGAGGACCTCGCCATGGCTGAGAAGATTCTCGCCGTGCCCGCGGGAACGTACACTGACTATGATTCAGGGCCGTTTAGCTGGGTGGTCGGCCAGCCGTTGCCGCATCCGCTTTCGGATGTCTACGCGGCTGAATGCCAGCGCTTGGCGCAAATGCCGCTCACGCACACCGCGCCGGTGCAAGCCCTGCGGCTCGGCGACGCCTCCATCGTGGCCTTGCCCGGTGAAATCTTTGTCGAATTCGGCTTGAACATCAAACAGCAGTCCCCCGCGTCTCCCCAGTTTGTCGTGAGCCTGGCCAACGGTTATATAGGTTACGTCTGCACGGACAAAGCCCTGACCGAGCACGGCGGCTACGAGACCTGGGCGGGATACTCGTCTCTGGGCGGGGTCGGCACCGGGCCTGCCATGGAGCAATGCGCCCTGGAGCTTCTCGGCCGGCTTTTCTAGCCACAGTGCTTGCAAGCGTCTGCCGCCAAACCGCGCCACATGCTGGATGTGCTGTGCCACACACTCCCAAGACTTCCCACGGCGAAACCGTTTGCAAACTATGTGCTGGATAGCTAGTTTAGAATGCACGTTAACAACCTTAGAAACATTTAGCCGCACTGAGAGGAGTGTGTGAACGTGAACGAAAGCAAGATTCGCATGGCCGTAGTCGGATGCGGCGGCATTAGTACCGGTCACATCAATGCCTATGCCCGCATGAGTGAAGCCGTTGAGTTGGCCTATTGCGTGGACATCGACGAAGAAAAGGCCAAAGCCGAGGCGGAGCGCACGGGTGCAAAGTGGTCGACGGACTATGACTCGATCCTCGATGAGGTAGATGCTGTCGATATTTGCACGCCGCCTCATCTACACGCTGCAATGAGCCTGGCCGCCATGCATCGCGGTAAGCACGTCCTCACGGAGAAAGTTATGGCGACGACGCTTGAGGACGCAGACGAGATGATTCGCGTGGCCGACGAAAAGGACGTCAAGTTGATGGTGGCGTATGTGACGCGCTACCAGCCCATCTGGCAGAAACTCAACGAACTGGTGACCGGCGGTGAGTACGGTCAACCATACATGGTGCAGGTACGCACCGAAGACAACATGGCCAATCCGGCAGGGTGGCGCAAGTCGTGGAAGACCTTTCCCATGGGCTGCCTGCTCAGCCACGGTTGCCATTATGTTGACCAGATGGTCTGGAACCTCGGCGACGTGGTGCAAGCTACGTGCCTGAGCGACGATCGCTTCCGCAAGGACACCCTTGGCCGTGAGGATACGGCAGTCTCCATCTACCGCTTTGCCAGCGGCGCATTGGGCAACTACGTAGCGTCTTGGGGCACCAAGCACAGCGACTGCCATCTGCGCTTCGCGGTTTACCTCGAAGGCGGCGAGCTGATCCTCAGCTACGATCCTGATGGCGTCCGCCGCTTGATGCTCTGGCAAGCTGGCGACAAGGAAGGCACGCTCCTGGTTGAAGATGACCCAAGCAAGGCCGACCTCATGGATGCCTTCAGCGCGCGCAAGAACTTCGCCGGCGAATGCGAGCACTTCATCGACTGCATCGTAAACGATAAGACCCCGCTTACCGACGGCGTCGAGTCGAAGAAGTCGATGGAGGCCATTATCGCCGCCTACCACGGTGAAGACTACGGCATAATCGCCGATTTGCCCCTTGAGAACGTGCGACCCCAGCTGGTCTGGCGTAGGACGGACGAGGTCTGGTAGAGGCCGGCACCCTATGGGCGTTGCGCGCGAAACTCTGCGCAGCAACAATTGTTCGCAAATTATGTAGGGGCACGACATGTCGTGCCCCTACATATCTCGACTGATCAAGTCATATCGGCAATCAGCACCCGACTATGCTCAAAATCAGACAGCCTACGTAGGGGCGGTTCGCGAACCGCCCCTACGTAGGCTCCCAATTCTAACGCAGTTGGCCATAGCTGTTCACACCAGCGGGTCGAGAATGCTCTCGTATCCGGGCACAAAGAGGCGTTGATAGGTCCGTTCCGCTTGAAAGTCGGTCATTGTAGCAATATAGTCGCAGGCGACGCGCCGACGCTGAGCATCGTCTCTGGCCGCGGCAAAACTATCCTGAAACTCCAAGGGATACATGGCCGCGCTCGCCTCATCCTGAAAGACGGCAAAGAGCCGTTCGACCATGTGGCGAGCTCTGTAAGCCAGCGTCGTCACCCGAGGTTCGGCAAACACCAAGACAAAGGCGACTTGCTTGAGCACTTCGCAGCGCCGTTCCTGAGCGTCTGGGACCATGAGGCCGTAGCGATACCGCTCCGACTGGCCGTCTGTCCATCCCAACCGTGGCGCACCCTGAGCGCAGCGTACGAACTCGTTGATCAAGCCTGAGGTCAAGCCCTTGAGCGCGGCACGCGCGTGCCGCGGCGTGGGCAATCCTTCCAACTCGATCAGGCGGGCAGCCAGCCAGTCTAGTTCTCGCACTACATCATCAGGCGACCATGCGTGTCCGCGTTCCTCGGCACTTTCCCGCACGCGTTGCATGACCGCATCTTGGTTCGAAGGCCGCCGCAGGTGTTGCAACGTAATCATCCCGACGTGAATACCGTCTTCCAGATCGTGCGCTGAATACGCCACGTCATCGGCCCAATTCATGATCTGGCACTCAAATGAACGCTCCACCGCCGAACCATTCTCGCAGACCCATGCGAGCAAGGGCGCATCCTCGGCGTAGCAGGACTTGCTCAGATTGGGTTGCGAGCCGTGGAGCGCTTTGTACTTCAGGAGACCATCCAAGACGCTGCGGGTGAGATTGAGGCCCACGTAGCGGTCCGACTTCACTTCGAGTTGGGTGAGAACACGCAAGTTTTGCGCGTTCGCCTCAAAGCTGCCATGCCCTGTCATGCCGGCACGCAAGACCTGCTCACCGTAATGGCCGAACGGTGGATGACCGATGTCGTGAGCCAGGCAAATCGCTTCCACCAACGTAGAATCAACGCCTAACCGCATCGCCAGCCCTTTGCCGATTTGGGCCACCTCTAATGAATGGGTCAGCCGGGTGCGAAAGAAATCGCCGTACCGCACGCCGAATACCTGCGTCTTGCCTTGCAGCCGCCGGAAAGCGGCGCTGTGAATTATGCGGGCGCGGTCGCGTTCGAACTCTTCGCGCTCGTCGGCGACCTTGGCTTCTTCAGGCCGGAAGCGCTCCCGGTCATGTGGCGTGTAAGTAAACACGATTCTCCACCTCAGCGAGGCAAAATGAGAGGGCTGCTTGCGTAAAGAGGCCGCCTCGCCCAATACGTCTACCTTAGACGGAAGGCGCGGCACCCACAAGCACGGGGCAGGTGCCCGAGTCTCATGTCTTGCCGGCGCCCGAAGCGGCGTCTCTGTGCCTCTGCATTGCGGTCAATCCATCCGGCAGGTGCGCAGGGGCAAGGCACCTAGGGCGGTAATGTGAGCGCCTTTTTGGTATATCGGCAAGGTCGCTGCAAAGAGTGTGGAAACCGTAAGACAACCCAACGCGTTGCGGCATGCACCCAGTAGCAGTGTCTTACCAATCATCCCCAGCGGCTCATGATCCTGTGCGACTTCTGCTTTGCAGACATGGGCCGGCGGTTGGCTCGAGACTCTTATTCATGTGCTGCGCGAGATGAGGTGAGTTGCTCTGCCACCCCTCACAGCCGGAGTCACGCAACTCTCATCTGCTAATGACATTTTACCGAGATCTCTTTGCTACCCAGCAGACGGGAAGGCCGCGTGTCAGCACTCTGAATGGGATCGGAAAAGAGTTTGACAGCCGCTCCGACTCCCCGTACCCTATACACATCTTTTCGTGATACAACGTAGTACAAGGAAAGAGGAAATGCCGTGTCACAGTTAGACCAATCGCTCCTTATATTCTTCATTGTCTATGTCCTCGTAGTCATAGGGATTTCGCTTTACCGCACCAACCAAACGCAAGAGATGGCGGACCACGTGCTTGCAGGCAGGCGCGTGGGCGCAATCACAACCGGTCTGAGCGCGAGCTCGTCATTAGAGCGCGGTTGGGCGCTGTTTATACTGCCCGCGATTGCCTTCGGTTTGCGCTTTTTGGTTGTGGGAATGGCAATCGCGATCATTATCGGCTTGTGGGCAACCTGGAAGTTGATCGGGCCCCGGCTGCGCCGCTTTACATACGCCGCTCAAAACGCGCTCACCCTGCCGGAATTCTTGGAGCGGCGCTTCAATGACCGCACCGGTGTCTTACGCGTACTCGCGGCCATCCTAACGCTGCTGTTCGTACTCTTCTATGTGAGCGCGGGTATCATGGCCGGCGGCATTCTCTTCAATATTGCGTTCGGTGTGAGCACCGCAGTTGGTGGACTCATAACAGTACTCGTCGTGCTGGCATACATTTTCATCGGTGGCTACGTGGTGGTCGCGCGCACGGATGTCTTTCAAAGCATTATTACGTTGCTTGGCGTGGTGGTCCTGACAGTCGCCGTGTACGTGGTCACTGACAACCCGACTGCAGGCATTGCAGACTCCTTCGGCGATACCTTCGGTACCATTGGCGATACAGTAAATGTATTCCTCTTTGTGCTCTTTTTGGTAGCAACAGTGCAAGGGGCGTTTGGCGCGCAGCGGCTGTTGCAGCGCTTCATGGCAGCCGAGAGCGAAGCCATCATGGATACCAGCCGCCGACTAAGCACGCTATGGATCTTCATCATCTTTGCCTTCAGCGTCGTTCTCGGACTTTTCGCCGAGAACGCCTTGCCGCAAGGGGGAATTCGCCTGGTTTTGTCCGGCGGTTCTGCAAGTGAGAATGGGATTCAGTTCTTCTACTGGTTGGCTGATCTCATCGATAGTCCCATCCTGGGCGCGGTTGCCCTCACCGCCGTTGTCGCTGCGGTGATGAGCACGATCGACTCGCAGATGCTCATTGGCGCCAGTGTCGCCACTTCCGACCTGCCGCTCGTACGCAGGTATGCGCAGCGCAAGCGCTTTGAATTCGTCCTAGGCGCCTACATGCGTGTCTGGATCGGCCGCCTGATGCTGATTCTCATCGGTGTCGTGGCCTGGCTGCTCGCTTTGAGCCAGCCCAACTCAATCGTCACCTTTCTGGTTTACGCCTGGTTGGGCACGGGCTGTACGTTCGGGCCGGTAGTCTTTCTATCACTCTTTTGGCGCCGGTTCAACCTCTATGGCGCGATGGCCGCGCTCGTTGCCGGCGGGCTCTTGACCCTGGTATGCGCGTTCATGGATGTCAGGTTCATCGTCTTTGGCGTACTTACGCTCGGCATATTGCCGATAGCCGTGCTGGTCACGCTCGTAACCAAAGCTCCGTCTGCCGAGGTGCAAGAAGCGTTTGATCAAGGCATAGCCAAGACCGAGGCCGCATAGACACGCACCGCGATAATCTTCGACGAGGGGATGACACACTTTCCTTCGTGTGCGCTGGCAGCGGATGCAAAGATCCGAGGGGGCAGGGCATTTGCCAAGTCTTGGCACCCCGACTGCCTCCCGGCACAGCGGCGAACGTGGTCTCTGCCCCGTTACCGTGGCAGCGCTTGCAGTACCTGAGGCAACCGCGCTGGACGAACAGACCATAAGTCGGTAAACACACACAGAGTGCGCGGAGCGAGACACTCGGCTCGTGTGCTTTGCTTTCCTTAATCATGGAACATGGTCAACCACGCACCCAGGCACTTCAAGCCCCTCTTGTCTGCTATTGTATTCACAACCAGCAGGTCCCAAACCGCAAAGCGCAGAAACGAGGTAGCAGATGCAATCGGATTCAGCAGGCCAGGCGATTGCGATCGCTTGGAATCAAGAAACAGCCGAAGCCCCTTGGACTAAACGTGACTCGATGGGCTGGGCCGTCTTCCAAGACAAGATGTGGTTCATGGGCGGCTTTATCCCCACTCGAGTCAATGACGTCTGGTCGTCTGGCGACGGCGTCAATTGGGAAGAGGTGACGCCCGCCGCGCCTTGGCCCAAGCGCAACCTGCCCTGTACGCTCGTCTACGATGACAAGCTCTGGATCTTTGCCGGTGCGGATAAACCGCACGTCTCACATAACGATGTATGGTGTTCGGGCGACGGCAAGCATTGGGAGGTCGCAACGCTAGACGCGCCTTGGGGCAAACGGAGTGCCGCTTCAGCAGTCGTATTCGACGGCAGAATGTGGCTGTTCGGCGGGTTCAATATCGAGAAGTTTCACCACTACCAGGACGTTTGGACTTCGACCGACGGCAAGCACTGGGACCTGGTGGATGAGCATGCGCCGTGGAGTGCCCGCAGCATGCAGACCTCCGTAGTCTTTGACGGCAGGATGTGGCTCATGGGCGGCGGCGTGTACAACACGAACTATCCCAATAACACCGTGGTGAACCACAACGACGTCTGGTGCACTACCGACGGCACATCGTGGGACATGGTGGCAGTGACCGCAGCCTGGCAGGAGCGGCGCTTCCACGCATCCGCCGTGTATGACGACAAGATGTGGATCATCGGGGGCCACCACAACGACAACCGCAACGACGTGTGGTTCTCCCCGGACGGCGCGCAGTGGACGGAAGCCGTGGGCGATCCAATCTGGCCGATTCGCCATGCGCCGGTCTGCCTCACATACCGTGACAAGCTGTGGGTGATAGGCGGCTTCGGCGACACCCTCTACAACGACGTGTGGTCATACCAGCGGTAAGACCCATGAGAATCACTGCCGGCCCCTACCTGCAGAATGTGGCGAGGGACGCCATCACAATCATGTGGCACACCGACGAGCCCGCCATGTCCCTGGTGGAGTTTGAGCAGAGCGCGCGACTGGGCTGGAGCGCCTATGCAGGCAGACCGCAACCAACGTATCCGTGCCGCGAGGAAGACCGCGCACTGCGCACGGTTCACGCCGTGCGTCTCACGGGCTTGGAGCCCGAACAGGACTACTTCTACCGGGTCTCTTCCTCTTTCCCCGAAGACCCTTGCGAAACTCAGCCAAGAAGCCGCAATCCAGCGAGCGCTGCGCCATCCGCTCCCTCTCTCTCGGGTGCGCCATCCGCTCCCTCTCTCTCGGGCGCGCCGTCCACTCCCTCTCCCTCGGGCGCGCCATCCACTCCCTCTCTCTCGGGCGCGCCGTCCACTCCCTCTCCCTCGGGTGCGCCATCCACTCCCTCTCTCTCGGCTGCGCCATCCACTCCCTCTCTCTCGGCTGCGCCGTCCGCTCCCTCTCCCTCGGGTGCGCCATCCGCTCCCTCTCTCTCGGGCGCGCCTTCCACTCCCTCTCCCTGGGGAGAGGGCCGGGGTGAGGGGAACTCCTCCCCTGCCGGCCGGGAATATGCGAATCGCTCTCCCGGTAGCGTAACAGTCACCTCAGCCGGCGCCAGCTTTCGCACCGCCGTGCGCGAAGACTCGCCTTTCTCCTTCGCCACCTACGGCGACAGCCTCCGCGTGAATGACGCCCACCGCCGCAATGCCGACCTCGCCCGCGCCTATCGGGCGGACATCTGTGTCGGCGCCGGAGACCATGCTCAGGATGAGATAGCGCGGTTTGGCGACTTTTTCGCCTGTACAGAAAACCTGCTGCCGTACACCCCGTGGTTCGCGGCGATGGGAAATCACGACTCGCCCAATGAAGGGTACTTTCGTTATTTCAATTTTCCAGAACCCCACTATTGGTATTCCTTCAACTACGGCGCGGCACACTTCTCTGTGCTCAATAGCAACATGGACTACCGGCCTGGCTCCGAGCAGTGGCACTGGCTGGAGCACGACCTCAAGACCTTTCAGAATGCGCGCTGGAAGTTCGTCGTCTTCCATCATCCGCCGTTTTGTTCGAACAACTGCGAGATTCCGGCGACCCGTGTGCTCTGCCCATTGTTCGAACGCTACGGCGTGGATATCGTCTACACCGCCCATGCGACGATTTACGAGCGGTTTCATCCGCTGCGCAATGGGCAGTACGCCAGCCAGGGCGGCGTAGTCTATTTCGTGTCGGGCGGCGGCGGCTACGACATGAGGCTGTCGCCAAGCGAACTCTGGGACCACCTGCACCCCGTCTCTGCGCTAGCCAAGCCCACGAACCACATTCTGCTGACCTCGGTGGCACCCGATGAGTGTCAGGTACGCGCCATAGATTCCGATGGCAATCTGTTCGACACACTGACATTGAGCAAACCTGAAGCGGCGCTCGCTCCGCTTCCTGCCGCCAGCCCACAGTATTCCTTCCCCGATCTCCCTCCAGCAGGCACAGTGGTCGCAGGCATGGCGGAAGGGGAGGCGCGCTGGATATTGCCGCGAAACCAATTCTCACGCGATTCGGCGACGATACGCTCAAGTAAACAGAGCATTCGCTGGCACCGGTCCGGTGAAGAACCCGTTGTCCCGGCGATTCGCCGGGTGCTTAAGGACGACGGCAAGCTCTTGGCAGATGCTGCCGGCAAGCGCTACGCGCTCGAAGCCTGGGTGCGCACAGAAGATGTGCGCGGCGGCATGACCATCTCGCTTGAGTGGAGCGGCGACATGGGGTTCATTGATCGCGTGCAATCGCAACCGCTTACCGGGACGCATGGTTGGACGCGACTCCAGGTCTGCACGCCGCCCTTACCACCTTATGTCTACTGCTGCCGCGTCGTGCTCTCAGCTCAGCCTGGTTCTGCGGGTACTGCCTGGTTCGATGACATCACCGTGGAGGAACTCGACTAGAACTCTCTCTGCCTCATGCATTGTGCGCTCTCTTGAATTCATTGCCCCCTGCGAACAGTGAAAGACTCTACTTTAGCGGCTGACTGGAGTGTCCATTGCCGCAAATGCAAGCCATTAGTCTCGGCCTGAATGCTGTTTCCGTCCTTAGAATCAGCGATTTTTCTTCGAATGCTGAGCCGTGGAGAGCAGTATTGACGAGGAATACCCCTTGTGCGATACTACTGCTACCCGAACAAGTGTGAAGATAGGGGGAAAGGAGGCTATTCCGCCCTACGGGCCAGAGAGTTCCATCAGTATAGTCCCGTTATGTGTCACTTCACGGGGAAGTGGCTAAATTAGGAGTTTAGATAATGGAAGAGAAGCGACACGTCTTTTCCCGCCGCGGAATCTTGGTGGGCGCAGGCGGTCTCGGTGGTGTGGTCTTCTTGGCAGCTTGCGGCGCAGTTCCGGTCGCGGAGACTGGCGAGATGGCCGAAGACAAAGAGCCAGAGCCCGAGGCCAAAGAAGAGATGGCGATGGAAGAGAAGATCATGCGGATTGACGAGACCTTCGTCGAATCCGATGGTCGCTATCAGGCGTTCCGGAATACCTTGGCGCAAGCCGAGGAAGCGCTGGGAATCAAGACCGAGGTCGTCCCCGGCGAGTACAGCACGATTTGGGAACGACGGCAGACGAACCACGCGGCCGGACAGGCCGACGTGGACCTCTCTATCAACCAGATCAACTGGTACGGCTATGGTGGCTTGCGGGGCATTTTCCCGGACCACATCCCTTACTTCCAGCGCGATAAGATTTCGTTGGAAGATTACTTTCAAGCCGACCTGCGATCTTGGACCTGGCAGAATAAGCTCTACGCCGTACCCATGCAGTCCGGCGGCGAAGTGGTGCTCTTCAACAAGGAGTACTTCGACGAAGCCGGCCTGAACTACCCCGGTGGCGATTGGACCTACGACGACCTGCTCGCCATGGCCGAGCGGCTCCATAAGCCGGACGACGGCCGCTGGGCGATGCAAGTGGGCCAGAATAGCCTCTGGTACATGGGCGGCACCTTCCTGCTCAACTTTGGCGGGGCCATCATGAACGAGAACGACACCAAGGCGCTCTACGGCGAAGACCCATTGTCGCTGCGCGGCGCTCAGTTTAATGTGGACCTCCACCTCAAGCACCGGTACACACCTTCCAGCGAAGACATCCAGAAGGTTACTGCCGGTAGGTCCGGCATCGGCATTCTCGAAGTAAGAGCCCTTGCCATGGAGTTCAACGGCATGTTCCGTTACAACGCCGCCAAGTCGCACTTGGAGGACGCGTTGGATATTGCCATGCCGCCGCGGGACCAGAACCAGACTGCTACCCTGGTTGGGAATGGCTATTCTCTCATGACTCTCTCGCCGGACCAGGAAACCGCTTGGAGCTTCCTCAAGTACATCCACAGCGATGAGGGCGCCGAGGAAACCGACTACTTCGGCTACATTGCCTGGCCGCCGGTCATCCGGCACGGCCTGTTCCCGAAGTGGGCAGCACGCTACGAAGGCACGCAGGTAGAGCAGGTTGTGAACGGTTGGGCCGCCGGCGGCCGCCCGTTCCCGCGTGTGCTGGAATTCAGCGAAGCCTTTGGCCCGTCCAACGAGCCATGGTATCAGGCGCTACGCGGTGAAATCACCGTGGCTGAGGGCCTGCGCCAGTCCGCTGATGTCCTCAACGAGGTCCTCGATCGCCGACCCGAAGAGTATCGGGAAGGATAAGCCCGATCCTTTTGGGTACGCGAA
Organism: Chloroflexota bacterium; assembly: GCA_026710945.1. Classification (NCBI taxonomy): domain Bacteria; kingdom Bacillati; phylum Chloroflexota; species Chloroflexota bacterium. The sequence goes on along the minus strand of JAPOQA010000021.1, from coordinate 47,112 downwards.
ACTGATCTCCATGCTTGGAGAATGACGAGTAGGGGCACGACATGTCGTGCCCCTACTCTTGTTTGCAGAACACTCGTCTCCTGACGCCGGCTTGGTTGTTGAAGAAGCAACTCTTGTCCAACTTACCGCTCTCAAACCTGCAGTGATCTCTGACAAGGCTCGGCCGCACGTCCTCTCACGGCTCACGCTCAACACAGTGCAAGCAGGATACTCTCTAAGCTGCTCGCCATTGCCTCTATTTCCAACCCTACGGCTAGGCAGGCCGAAATAGCTGCCGCCTGCCCTGCTGCAATGCCAAGATCTCTCCCGCTTGTCCCGTCCATTTCCAACGATTGCTTGTGGGTATATAATCGCATTGGTAAACTACGCCGAGAAACAAAACAGGTGCATCTAGAGACAGAGCATTTCCAATCTGTTCACAATCCGGGTAAGGAGCACTCCATGGCTGTGTCGAACAAGGTATTCTTCTCCTATTTCGTCGACTGCGAGCCCTTGGCGGCCAAGTCGCCCCGCTGCGGCGGCCCCGCCTCGTGGGAAGTGAGCGAGCGCACCGTGCGCGCCATTCGCCAGTCCTTCGAATCGCATGGTCTGTTGCCCGCGGTCACCTTCAACCTCACGCCCGAAGCAGCCAAGGCCCATGCCGACATGATGCGGGAGTGGCACAGCGAAGGCGTGAACATAGGAATCCAACCCAATGTCCCCGGCTTTCGTTATCCCAAGTACGAAAACGACCTCGGAGAGTATGACGAGGCAACGCAACGCCAGATCATCGCCGAAGCCACGGAAGACTTCGAGACAGCACTAGGCTTCCGCACGGATACGTATTGTGCGTGCTGCGGCTCGAAGAGCCCGGTCACGCTGCGCCTGCTGTATGAAGCAGGCTATAGGCAATATATTGCGCCCGCGCCGGGCCGCTATTTCCCGGACCGACCGGACCGCTGCACGGAAGGCGACTACCCGTACCCCCATTGGGGCAGCGCGCAGCACCACGTGCTGGGCGGAACTCTGCCAATCTGCGTGATTTCCTGCAGTGGTGAAATGAGCGGCGGCCGCTGGGCACGCCCCCGCGACCTGCGCTCGGAAGAGCCGGTCAGCGAGGAAAGCCGCGAACTCTACCGCACCATCATCGACTGGAACTTAGAGCTCTCCGGTCTCATTCAGACGCCGGTGCGGGCGATTGTCGGCGCCACGCACAACTCCGAGAGAGTCAACATTCCCAACCTGGACTACGTCTTGGAGTACGTCCAGGAAGCAACCGATCGCGAGGGTCTGGAACTCGTACCGGCCTCATTCCCCATGATTCATGAGGCGCTTGAAGAGGCCCTGCCGCTTTCTGAAGCGATGTTGCCGGCTTAAGTTAATTCGAATGTGGAGGCAAAACCCATGGCAACCACCATTGACCGCGTAACGCTTGCGGAACTGGAAGCAGAGTCGGCCGGGGAAGAGGCAATAGCTCCCGAATTACGCGTCATAGAGTACCAGAATGAACGCCTGGTCAAGAGCGCGTTTCCGTTTAGCTATCAAGGCCCCGACGCAATGCTATCGGAACTGCGACGGCGCTACCAACTAGATGAAGTAATCGCTTCCGGGCAGACCGAATTCGAGCAAGTGCTCCTGTTGCGCGAGTGGGTGCACACCCGCTGGAAGCACGGCTGGACTCGCGTGCCCGAGCCCCGCAACGCGCTTGAGATATTGGCTGCGGTGGAGCAAGGCAAGGACTTCAACTGCGGGTACTTTGCGGTGACCTTGATGCAGTGCCTCTTGTCTCTTGGATTCGTCGCGCGAAACTTGAGCATCTGCAAGACGGAAAGCGATTGGATGTCCGCCGACGAGGGCAACATCGGTCATTCAATCGTCGAATTCTGGTCACACGATTACCACAAGTGGATACTGCTCGATCCCGACCTGAACGTGCACTACGAACGCGACAGTATCCCGCTCAGCGTCCTGGAAATCCACACTGCCTGGGTCACGCGCCGCTGGGATGAAGTGAGCATGGTGACGGGACCGACCCCTTTCCGCGTTACCGACAAGGTGGAATCCGGCGCGGGCACAACATTCGTAAATCAAGACAATCAGGACGCCGAATTCCAGATCTTTGGTTGGCACAATGTGGGAGACTATTACTACCACATCGTGTTGCCGATGCGTAACACCCAACATTCGTCCAATGAGTACGAAGCCGCGCTGGAGTGGATTGACCCCTGGACAGCGCCGCGACTCATCGCCTACAACCGGGCCAACAGCAGCCACTTTACCAGCAACGAAGTCGATCTCTATTGGTCCGTTGATCAAGTGCAAATTAACCTCAAGGTAGATCAAGCAGCCTGGGAGCGGAGAAAAGCCGTGCTGTCCGTGTCGCTCGACCACAGCATGCCCAACCTCGATAAGCTCCTTGTACGCCTTAATGATGAAGAGTGGCGGGAGACAACGCCTGAGTTTACGTGGCATCTGCGCCCCGGCAAGAATCAGATTATGGCAAAGGGAGTGAACCGATTTGGCCGAGAGGGGCACGTTAGTCGCATATTGCTCCGCTTCAACCCCTAGCGGCAAGGGCAACAATCTATGTCCGCTCCTTGCGAGAGTGGGGCCAGCCGGGAGCGGTGTGTACTCTATTCAGCGCTACGACCAAAACCTACGACAACTTTAGAATTTACAGGAGATGCCTATGAACGTCTTGGCAGCCCAAGGAAACATCCTGGAACAGGATGCAGACCTCATTGTCGTCAACCTCTTTGAAGGTGTGACCGTACCTGGTGGGGCCACAGGTGCAGTAGACCGCGCTCTTGACGGTCAGATTAGCGATCTAATCGCTGCCGGTGACTTTGAAGGCAAACTGAACGAATCCCTCTACTTGTATACGCAAGGAGCTATCTCGGCCCGGCGTGTCCTCATCATCGGCCTTGGCAAGCAAGATGACTTCACACTGGACCGCGCCCGCCAGGTAGCAGCAAAGGCGGCGCGCACCTCCCGCGACCTTAGCGCGAAACATGTGGCAAGCATTGTGCATGGGGCCGGAATCGGTGGACTCTCCCCTGTTGACGCGGCACGCGCCGCGGCCGAAGGCACTGTGCTCGGCCTCTATCGCTATGAGCGCTACAAGTCCGACAAGGACGATAAAGCACTGGATTCCGTCACCTTCGTCGAAGCCGATTCCGAGAAGTTTGCCGCCGTCTCTACGGGCGTCAATGAAGGCATCGCCATTGGCGACGCCCAGAACTTCACCCGCGACCTTTCCACCACGCCCGGGAGCGACCTCCCGCCAGCGGCGCTTGCTGAAGCGGCCAGTGCAATGGCGCAAGAGTTCGGCCTGAAGTGCACCATTCTCGGGCCGGAAGAGATCGCTGCGGAGAACATGAACGTCATATTGGGTGTTTCGCGAGGTAGCGACCAGCCATGTCGCTTCATCATCCTCGATTACATACCGGACGAGGCTACCGATCAGAACATTGTGCTGGTCGGCAAAGGCATCACGTTCGATACGGGCGGCCTCAACCTCAAACCCGGCGATTCCATGCGGCACATGGAATCTGATATGGCCGGGGGAGCCGGCGTGATGGGTGCAATGCGCCTGGTAGGCCACTTCAAGCCCAGCGTGCGCGTCATCGGCCTGGTGCCTGCATCGGAAAACATGCCCGGCGCCAATGCGTTCAAGCCCGGCGATGTCCTGCGGGCCGCCAACGGCAAGACCATCGAGATCGACAACACCGACGCCGAAGGGAGGCTGGTCTTGGCCGATGCGCTGAGCTATGCGCAACGGTACAATCCATCTGCCATCATAGATATGGCCACGCTGACCGGCGCCGTCATCATTGCCTTGGGCCAGCACGCCGCGGGACTGATGACCAACCACGCCGGGCTGGCGGAAAGAGTCAAGGCGGCGGGAGACGTGACCGGCGAGCGTGTCTGGGAACTACCGCTGTGGCCGGAGTACGAGGAACAGGTTAAGAGCCCCATCGCCGATGTTAAGAACACCGGCGGGCGGGCAGCGGGAAGCATCACCGGCGCGGCGCTCCTCAAGCTGTTCGTCGATGACAAGCCCTGGGTTCACCTGGACATTGCCGGAGTGGATTTCACGGACTTGGATCGACCGTACATACCAAAAGGCAGCAGCGGCTATGGCGCCCGTCTCCTCTACCAGGTCGTACGCGACTGGGAAGGCGGGCTAGAATCTGCTTAGAAGCTATCTCATAAATAGGTTCGATAGCCGATTCGTGCTGAGTGCTGCGCGAAGCCCTTGTCGAGGCACGAACGGATACTTGCCTTTTCCGTTCGCCCTGAGCCTGTCGAAGGGCAGGTCTAACAGAGCGATGTATTTTTGAGACAAGTTCTAGCCTTTTCGTCACAGAATTGTCTCGCGAAGCGTGTCATGGGAAAAGTAGAGCGGAATTAGTAGATATAGGCTTGAAGTCTTTGCAGGCAGCGTTCATGTCATTCCGAGCGCAGCGTCGAACAATGTTCGCGGAATCTAAAAAAGCTCCCGATTCTAGATCCTTCGTCGCTGCGCTCCTCAGAATGACAGTTGGAAGTTGGTTCAGTCCTAAAGACGATCACATGTCTTACCTCTTGCCAACCCAAGCCTAAAACTACCAATTGCTAAGTAGAGATTACCGGGTCGCGAAAGTAGTGTGGTTGTGGGCGCGAACCCAATGTCTGAAATGGCCAAGCGGACGCTTGCCAAGTCACATACTGAAGCGCTCTTCTTTCTCCATGACCAGATTCTGCCGGAGGACATACTATCCGCAATTCTTAGTCTCCCTCATTGTCACGCCGCGCAATTGCTACGCCGACTCGGACTAGACTTGCACCTCGTCACGCGTGAAGTCGTTACGGTCACTCACTTTGGCCCAACTCGCAAGAACATCCGGAATCCGTCACTCTCCGCTACGAGCTTGCGCGTGATCGAACTCGCTGCAGAGGAGTCGCGGTCGCTTGCCGTCGCATACATCGGCGCCGCGCACGCGCTCTTGGGGGTTCTCCAAGAAGAGCATCCGGCTTCGCAGGTACTTACCGAACGCAAGGGCGTCCGGATAGGCGACGTGCGGCATCCGGCCGGGGAGTGGGCCGGTACGTGACCTGAAGAGGTCCCGCAGCATTGCACTTGAGCGGCAGTACCGGCATGGTGCCCCTTCAGCCTGGCAGCGCAACTACCATGATATAATGCGACTAGAACAAGACCCAATTCTTTCACTCCCGGAAGAGCAGCCAAGTGGCGGATATCGTCAATCGCCTTACGGACATGGGCAAGCAAGCCTTGCAGCTTGCGCGCAACGAGGCGCTCTTCTTCCAGCACCAACAAATCAGGCCTGAGCACATACTCCTCGCGCTCGTGGCATTGCCCGAATGTCTCGCAGCGCGCCTGCTACGTGAGTTAGGGCTGGATCTGCACGTGATCGTGCGGGAAATCGTCGCCGCCATTGACTTCGGCCAATCACGCGAAGCCTTTGCCAGTCCGCGTCTATCCTCTTCCGGCTTGCGCGTACTGGAGCTTGCCGATGAAGAATCGCGAGCGCTATCCACCGAGTACATTGGCACCGAGCATTTGCTCCTGGGACTTCTCAGTGAAGAAGAAGGCCTGGCGTCACACGTGCTGATAAACCGCCTGGGTGTGCAAATTGATGTAATGCGGCGCATGGCCAATCGTTGGTCGCGCAAGAGCCCGGAAGTAGGTCGGCAGCGTGGCCGCGAACGTTCTCGTCGCCAGGAACGAACTTCAATCCTCGAGCAATACGGGCGGGACCTGACACAACTGGCCCGCCAAGAAGACCTGGACCCTGTCGTCGGACGCCAGAATGAGGTCGAACGCATGTGCGAGGTCCTCTTGCGCCGCCGTAAGAACAATCCGGTGCTCGTGGGCCCTGCCGGCGTCGGCAAGACCGCCGTAGTTGAGGGACTGGCGGAACGCATCGTTTCAAAGGAAGCTGCCACTGTGATGCACGACATGAGGGTCGTGCAACTTGATCTCGCCGGTCTCATTGCAGGGACGAAGTTCCGGGGCGAGTTCGAAGAGCGGCTCAAGCGACTCATCGAGGAAGTAAAGAGTATCGAAAATCTCATCCTATTCGTCGATGAAGTGCATATGATGCTCGGCGCGGGTGCCGCTGCCGGGGCAATGGATGCCGCAAACATGCTAAAACCGGTGCTCTCGCGCGGCGAATTGCGCATGATCGGTGCGACGACCTGGGACGAATACCGGCGCTACATCGAGCGTGACGGTACATTGGTGCGGCGCTTCCAGCCGATCGCGGTAGAAGAACCGGCGTTCGAGGAGACTGTCGAGATTCTGGCAGGGATTCGGAAAGTCTATGAGACGTTTCACGGCGTCACAATTACGGATGAAGCGTTAGTGAGTTCGGTGCGGCTGGCCCAGCGCTATCTGCCGGGCAGGTTCTTCCCCGATAAGTCCATCGACCTCATTGATGAAGCGGCTGCGAAGATCAAAGTCTCGCGCCTCACGGCGCCATCCGAGATGCGTAAGCTCAAACATCGGCTGGATTTACTCCAAACAGAAGCCAAGGAGGCCCGGGAAGAGGGCAACTACGACTGGATTACGCGCGTAAACACTGAGATTGAGAACTTGCATAAGCAACTGCGTGACATCGAAACAGGATGGCGCAGAGAACTCGCGGAGCGCAGGGCTGAGATCGGCGAGCGAGAGATCGCCGCAGTCATTGCACAATGGACTGGAGTTCCCAGCAGCACGGTCGACTCCAATGAGGCCCGGAGACTGCTCATGATGGAATCGGAAGTCTCCCGGCGCATAGTCGGCCAGCAGGAACCTGCCCGCGATGTCGCTCAGGCGTTGCGCCGTGCGCTCGCCGGGGTCAAGGATCCTACGCGTCCCATCGGATCCTTTCTTTTCATTGGCAGTCCGGGTGTAGGCAAGACGGAGCTTGCGAAAGCAATCGCGGAGTTTACGTTGGGCGATGAGCAGCAAATGGTCCGCATCGACATGTCCGAGTACGATGAGTATCACACGGTCTCACGTTTGATCGGTTCGCCACCCGGTTACGTAGGTTACGACGAAGCCGGACAGCTCACGGAAGCCGTGCGGCGACGGGCGTATGCAGTCATCCTGCTCGATGACATCGACAAAGCGCATCCTGCTGTGCTTGACGCCCTGCTGCAAATCCTCGATCACGGTCAGCTTACCGATGGTCAGGGCCGCGTTGTGAGCTTCCGCAACGCTGTGCTGATCTTCACTTCGAACTTCTTCGACGAAGATCCGAATCGGGTTGGCATAGGCTTCAACGCAGACAATGTGGTGGTTGACTACACACGCATCAAGAGGGCGGCGCTCAAGGCGCTTGAGCGCAACCTCCGCCCCGAGTTCTTGAACCGCGTGGATACCGTCTGTGCCTTTCATCCCCTCACAGAGGAGAACATTCACAGTATTGCCGAACGGCTCATTCGGGAGTGTACAGCGCATCTTGCCACGGAGGGCATTACGCTCGACGTAGACGATGCCGTAATCGAACACCTCGCGAAGCGCTGCGGCACCCTGCAAGGCGCGCGGCCCCTGCGCCGCCTAATCACCACCTTGCTTGAAGACCCCCTAACTGACCTGCGCCTAAGTGACGAGTCCCGGTCGCACTGGATTGTCACCCTCAACGCAGCCGGAGACGACGTCGAAATCCAGCCAGCAGAAGTTCCAATTGGCTGACCGGTGCAGAGAGCGTTGCACAACGTCCTCGACCTGTTATTGCCGCAGCGGTGTGTGAGTTGCCGTGCACTTGGCGAAAACCTCTGCCGGTCATGTATTGGGGGCATAGCTGAATTACCGACGTTGCGCTGTCCTCTTTGCAACGCCGCCGTCGCCAAGCAGTATGCAATCTGCCGCCAGTGCAGATTGACCCATCCTAAGCTGCGCGGAATTGCGACAATAGGCGCGTTCTCCGGCCCGTTGCGTCATGCAATCCACCACTACAAGTACCAGGACCGCACAAGTCTGGCGCAGGACCTCGGCGAGTTGCTGAGCCAGCTTGTCATGGATGCAGAGATTCCCCCATGCGCGGCGATCGTCCCGGTACCGCTTCATCCCAAACGAGAGGCCGAGCGGGGTTTCAATCAAGCTTCGTTGTTGGCGCTGGCGGTCAGCGAGCGTTTGCACCTACCCGTCCTCAGTGACGGAATCGTTCGCATTGTGGATACACCACCGCAGGTGGGACTATCGCGCGAGCAACGCCTCCGCAACGTGGCCGGGGCATTCTCGGCACGCCGCAGCGCATTCCAACACGGCGGCATATTGCTACTTGACGACGTAGCGACAACCGGGGCAACCCTGGTTACCTGCGCGCAAGAGCTCGTCCAGGAAGGCGGCGCGCCCTGGGTCTGGGGTGCGGTGCTCGCGCGCGGGGGATAGAGAAACGCCAAAGCGCAATGGTGCGTACGGTTCGTCCAAGACCTATTTGGGGAGACCTTCACACAGCCACGGCCGGCGGGCAAAAATACTCCCTCTCCTTAGGGAGACCTTTGAATAACACTTGCTGGGGCGGGAAAATCCCCTCTCCCGGAGGAAATCTTTGCATAGCCCCAAATTCAAGCAGGGGCATTCCCTCTCCGGGGAGGCTGTCTCATAGATCGTCTCGATAAGCAAAGCTGTGCTTCGACAGGCTCAGCACGAACGGGATTTGCTTTTGCCGTTCGCCCTGAGCCTGTCGAAGGGCAAGTCTACTTTGAGCAGTGAACTTCTGAGACAAGCTCTAGGGGAGAGGGAGTGGATCTTGCGCCACCGGCTGGGGTCAGGCAAAGTCCTCCTAAGGAGGGGGCTGTGGTAAGGCAGTGTCTTCACCTATCCAGCCGCAATCCTCGTGCCCGCCAAAGCTATGCATCAGGCTGGATGGCCGCGCCTGCCCCTTAACCCAATACGGGAGTCGCCGTCTGGAACAGTGATTGGCGCGGCAGATTCCCATTCACGCCGTCAACACGTAGGAGGCAAACCGAGATTCCCAACAAAGCAGAGTCTGCTCACGTATTCATAGTTAGATTCGTATGCGACCGACTTGCTGGCTGTCAAAAATATGCGTGCTATCGATAAAGCGCGCGACGAGGCGCTGGCCGGTCATGACAAGTGTGTGGGTGCGGACACCTCCGCCGAAAAACCGCACGCCCCGCAGCATGTCGCCGTCCGTGACGGCAGTAGCAACAAAGATAATCTGCTTGCCGCCCGCCAGATCATCGATGCTGAAAACGCGGTCGGGATCGGAAATGCCCATGGACCGCACCCGCTCTCGTTCCTCATCGTTGCGGTACCAGAAGCGGCCCACCATGCCGCCCCCGAGGCAACGCAGCGCGGCGGCGGCAAGAACGCCTTCCGGTGCCCCGCCGATACCCATGACCGCATGCACACCCGTGCCTGAAATGGCGCATGCCACCGCCGGTGTCACGTCACCGTCGGTAATGAGACGAATCCGCGCTCCGGCTTTGCGCACCTCATCTATCAATTCACTATGCCGGTCACGGTCGAGGATTACGACGGTGAGATCTTCCACACGGCGTTGCAATGCGTCGGCAATTATCTGAAGGTTCGCCAAGACCGGAAAGTCGATGTTCACTTTCCCTGCCGCCGGAGGTCCGACGATGAGCTTCTCCATATAGATGTCCGGCGCGTGCAACAGACCCCCGCGCTCGCTGGCGGCAATAACGGCTATGGCGTTGTTTAACCCCCTGGCGACTAAGTTGGTGCCTTCCAAGGGGTCTACGGCGATGTCTACGGCCGGGCCGCCGTCGCTGCCAAGTTGCTCGCCGATATAGAGCATTGGCGCTTCATCTCGTTCGCCTTCACCGATGACTACAGTCCCGTCCATCGTGATTCTCTGTAGAGCGGCGCGCATGGCCTTCACTGCCGCATCGTCCGCGCCATCCGGGCTTCCTTGACCCATCGTGCGGGCGGCAGCTATCGCTCCTTCTTCCGTTACACGAACGAACTCGAGCGCCAGATGCGTTTCGATGCTCGTAAGAGGAGACACTTTTCGCGCGCTCTCACACTCTGTCGCACCCTTTCCTGCCACAGCCTGCTTCCCTTTCAGTGGTTGTCTATTACGCGATCTACTGCAATGATCGCAACCAAATAATCCATAGTATTGGAGTCTCTTCGGATCAATCTGTCTTCAATGCATTTGGCCCACGCCCGTCCAGGGCCTACTCCTGACGATACATCCTCAGTGCTGCGACTCAAGCACGCGAACAGCATTTTCCACAATCTCTTCTACTCTCATAGGCAGCCTAAGAATCCGATCTACACCCATCCAATCCGAGCGCGTGCGCGTACGAGGTTCGACGAGCAGTACGACAGTCAGCGACAACCGTGACAAGGCCTTAATGCGTACGCACTCTTCGTACACGTGGGGATAGATGAACGCTTCATCGAGGACGAGCACTCTTGGCAGTTGGGGCTCATCTTCTTCCCAGTTTACAAGAAGCTTCAGGAGGTCTGGCAGATCGCGGGGAGTATGCGCGGTCTTGTCTTGCGTTTGGAGAGCATCAACTAACCTTGTCCGCAACTGCGGGTTGGCAAGTGCGACAATTATGTCTATGCACTCTTGCATGAGTTGCCGCTTAGGTTTAGGACCGCCTTGACACTCGGCCTCTCAGAGATCGGCCCCGCTTAATCCAAGACAGACGAGATAGGTACTGCAGTGGGCTGCGCAGCACATTCTCAGCCGCTATTCCCAACTGTGGAATGCGCACAGACCGCAGCACAGCACCGAAGATGCCGAGCTCATACCACGTGAACCGGAGCCGGCGCACACCAATGTCTGCGACAAAGAGAAGCAGCGCGACGACCACAAGCGGCTGCCAAAAAGGCCGGTTATACCCTTCGGGGGGTGGTCGGTCATGGCGAAAGGCTTCCGGCGCGCCTGTAAGGACCTGACCGCCGGTCACAACCGCGAGACGACGCAGCAGCCGAAAGTCAGTCTCGAAACTCAAGAATTCAGCCGCCACGGGCACCACCGCACCGGTGATCTGCTCGACTACGGGCGCGTCTTCATCGTACTGTGTGATTCGGAGCGCGTACACGCCAGGCTTATCCGTGGTAAGCGTACCTTCGTAACGTCCCGGCGCTGTCTGCGGCAACGCAAGAGAGAACGCCCGCTGTTCCGGACCGGCTACTTCTACCTGCGTATTGAGCAAATTGCGGATGTTTCCCTGCTCATCTACCGAGTCTACGGCAACCGTTACGTCACTACCGTCCACCCGCACCTGCGTCGCCAATTGCGGATTGAGCGGGCTTGGCATCGTCCAACGTACCATTTGCGCCCAGAAGCGTTGATTCTGGGGCCATTCACCCCAGTCTGCCGCCCAGTCCTGTCCGGCGTCACTCGTCCAGGCCACTGCGCGTCCTAACCCGTATTGCCATTGCGCCAAGATCACCTCGCTGGTGTCGGACAGTAGCGGAGTCTCGGCTGCGGGCTTTGGCTCCGTGCGCACGAAGGCGGTAAGATTTGGCAGGGAATCCGGCAGGATGGCGCGGAGGATAGGGCTAGCTGTCACGACACGCGGCTGAAAGAGACGACTCATTACCAGCGTGCGGCTGGCGCGCTGGCTCTCCTTGGTAACAACCTGAGGGATATTCTCCGGCACGTCGGCATAGTAGTACCGGCCGTCACCCAGTCTCACGAGACGTTGCAGGAGATTCTGGTCCGCATCAGACCCGATCGCCACTGCCGAAAGGGTAATGCGATCACGCCGCATGCGGGTCATCAAAGTTTCCCAGAGACCGGGAGCAGATGTTGACTGGCCGTCAGTAACAAGTATGATGTGCTTCACCTGCGCCGGGGTGCGGCGGAGCGTATCGTAGGCGAGTTGCAGCGCGTTATAGATGTCGGTGCCGCCGCCGGCCTCGATGGTAGCCACGCGCCGCACGACGTTCCTGGCGTCGTCGGCATCGTTCACCGGCGCTGGGCGCACGACCCATTGCGGTGAGTACTCAAAAGCCAACACGCCCAGCACGTCGCCGGTCTCCAATATTTCAACTGCTTGCGCTGCCGCCTCGCGCGCCATGGCAATCTTGGATACCGGGGATCCTTCGTTCATGCTGCCCGATTTGTCGATGAGCAATGCCAGAGCCAGAGTTGGCAGTTCCTCATGGTCCGGCGGCTGTGAAATGACGGGCAGGGCGTGTTCCAAGGGCGTGCCGCCGTAATCGCCCATGCCGAACGCTGCCGCGCCACCAAGGGCGACAAGCCCGCCGCCAAAGCGCTGCACGTATTCCTGAAGCGCGGACATCTGCTGTGTCGTAAGTTGAGAGGCCGGCACGTTGACGAGGACGACACTCGATACACCGTCCAAGTCCTCCGGTCGGCCGGGAAGCTGGGCCGGTCCTACATTCTGGGCTTGAATTCCTGCGGCCTGGAGGGCCTGCGTGAGGATTATGGCATCGCCAATCGAGTTTTCCACCACCAGGACTACGCCCTTTGGTCCCACCTGCGAGTAGCCATAGGCGTCGTTGTTCTGCGGACGCTGATCGTCCGGCGCCACCACCTGGGCGCGGAAAGAGTAGAAGCCTTCTTCCACGCCGGGCTGCTGGATCGTAAAAGTGTTCTGCCCATACACAAGCGCAACCGGCCCCTCGCTGACAAGCGTCTCGTTCATGAAGAGACGCAGCAGCGCCTCCCCTTGCGTTGTGGATGCCACCGTGACCCGCACCTCAAAGCTCTCTTCCGCGCGCAGGGCGGTGGGAGGCGCCACCTCGACGACGGCTGCGTCTACACCCAGCTGAGCCAAGAGCGGTACAACGTCTACCTGCACGCCCTGCGCCGCTACTACTTCCGCAGCACGCATGACGTCGCCAGCCGTTTGATTGCCGTCTGATATGAGCACGATGCGTTTCGGCGCGTCCGGCGGAAAGAGAGACGCGGCTACCTCCAGCGCATCCGCAATGTTCGTGCGCTCATCGACACCTGCAAGGTCATCACCCTCAACGAGGTCGCTGCGACCAAACGGGAGTTCAATACGTGTGTCCGTCCCAAAAGTCAAGAGCGCAAACGTGTCATCAGGAGAGCGCGTCTCAGCCGCCCTATCAATCCATTGACGTGCGGCAGACTGAGTAGCCGGTGTCACGCTGGCAGAGGTATCCAACAAGAAGATCGTATTGACCGGCCCACCCGCCAACGGCAGCTGCAACCCGGCCAGCGCCACGATGAGCAGCGTGACTGCGCACAGACGCAGCGTCGTTGCCAGGACGAGCGTACGCCGCGAAAGCTGCATCACGCCATGCCTGGCGACAACTATGACGACCCCATATGCGAGAGGGATCAGGATTAGCAGCCACGGCTGTGTAAAGTATGCAAACATCGCTACGTCCGCACGCGGTGGTACCACACCCATTCAAAGAGCAAGAGAAAGAGCACTACCAGGGCCAGGAACCTCCAGATTTCCTGGAAGACCGGCAGATCGATTGGAGGCACCGCTGCCCTGCTACTTTCAAGCGCGGCAATCTGATTTCCTACGTTTGTTTCCGCCACTTCCTGGAGACTCACAATGAACACCTCGCTGTAAATCTCTTGCGCCCCCGCAAAGTGCACCACGCGGTAAACGCCGAGCTCCTCAGTGTCTGAAAATGGAATGCGCTGTCTGCCGGCAAACGATACGCTTCCGCCACCCGGCTTATCCACAACCAGGCGATCGGCATGCGGATGCAAACCCAGCTCTATCACGTCCTGGGGTTGAACGTGGGAGACAGTCTCCTGAATGCGGTACGGGTTGAGCCATTGGTAGATGTTGCCAATCAAGACCGGAAACGCCGTGCGCAAGGGGAGATTACTCTGCATCAAGGAGAATGAGAATACCACCATGCGGCGCCCATCCAACGTGCCACTGAAGAGCAACGGCCCTCTGGTGCTGCCGATAAGCTCATCTGCCCATGGCGGCAGTTCCATACGCTGTGCGCGCGCAACGCGCAGATCACGGATCTCCACGAATTGCATGAGCGGATGGTCCTGTGCCAGGTAGTCAAGCGTCGGCGCCACGATTTCTCCGCTTACCGGCAAGAACGGCGAGCCCGCGGGCGGATTGAATATGAGCCAGTTGCCGGGAGGGAGCTCGGACGGGAGCCAGCCATCGAAGATATAGAGGTCGTACACCTCTGCCGGGCGAAACTCTACCGGACGCACGTGATCGAGGGCCAGGAATGGCAATGGCGCAAATACTGTGTTTAGGAAGAATGGCGTATCCGATACCAAGAGGGCTCGCAATACCGGCGGCGGCATCAGAATGGCTGCCGTGCGGTCGTCCGCCGCCAACGCATCTTGGTGATCGAGCACAGCATCAACTCGTGAGATGCCCGCAGGAAACTCACCAAAGACGAGATCCAGCGATGAGCCGGAATCCGGAAACGGCGCCAGATTGATGTCGCGTCGCTCTAGCGGCTGACCGTCTGCCAAAATAACGAGAGGCACGGTTACTGACTGAGCGCTGAAGTTTTGCACCTGGACAAATGCCTGCAGGCTATCAAGGTGACGGCGGATGGCGAATGCGCTGATACCTTGGTTGTCTGCCGGGATACCCACCCGTACGAAATGAACCGTCGCATTCAGTGATTCAGGTACGTTTGGCGCCGGAAAGCTGCCGTCCGTATACAGATAGACCTCGCTGCCCGGCAAAGACTCTGCCAATGATACTGCCAGTTGCAGAGCGCGTTCGCTGTCGCCCACCGTGGCAGTCTGCACAATAGCACTGACGGCATCGCGCGCAGACCGCGTATCCCGGGTCTGGTAGGCAAGAATTGCCGGCTGGCTGCCGAAACTTACCACAGTCAACCGGTCGCCCGGCTCGGTGATAGACACCTGCTCGAGTGCGGCTGCTTTGGCCGCTTCCAGCCGCGTCGTGTCGCCGCTTGCTACGCTCATACTTGCCGAGGCATCGATAACGTGTACCACGTGCCGTTGCGGCAGCGTGTCCGCCGTACGCTCGGGACGCGCCAGCACAAGGGCAAGCAAAAGGATTGCAAGGAGCTGCAGGAATAGCAGCAAGTGACGCCTGAGCCGCTGCCACAACGTGAGCGCCTGCTCGCGCTGTACCAAGTCGCGCCAGAGGAAGATGCTCGGCACTTCAACCCGCAGACTGCGCGGCCGCAAGATGTAAAAGAGCAGCACAAGCCCCGCGAGCGCTCCCCACGCGAGAGCCAATGGGACCAGCAAGCTCATAGAACGACTCTCCGCAACAGTCGCTGGAACACCACCTCTTCCAGCGGCCAAGACGTCTCAAGTCGCACGTAGCGCGCGTTGCGCCGCCCGCAAAACGTCTCGAGCTGGTCTGCCCAGTCGAGAACATGCTCACGGTATTGATTGAGCGTCTCTGCGTCTGCCGCGATGTTGATAGTCCGGCCTGTCTCGCGGTCGACCAGGCTCAATTCGCCGCTCATTTCCGGGTCGATCTCGGCCCAATCAAGCACGTGGAGCAAGACAAGTTCATTCCCGGCCTCCTGAATCGCCGTAATGCCGCGGTACGCGTCTTCGGTCATCATGTCCGAGATCAGGATCACCAAGCCGCGTTGGGCGTTCCGTGCGACATAGTTGCGAGTGGCGGAGACAAGCGACGTAGTGCCGCCTACCGGTTGCGCCTGTTCGAGAAAGTCAAAGTAGCGCAGAATGAATGCTCTTCCTTGAGCGGGCGGAAAATACTGTTCAGTCGATTCGCCGAATATCGCACCGGAGAGCACGTCGTCACGGTTGAGCGCAATGTATCCCAGACTCCCGGCCAAAGACTTTGCATACGAGAACTTATTCTGCCGGCCCCAATCCATAGACCGGCTCCCGTCAACGAGCACGTGAACGGCGAGATGCTCCTCCGCTTCGCGCAGTTTGATGTAGAGGCGGTTTGAGCGGCCAAAGACGTTCCAGTCGATGTGGCGAAAGTCATCGCCGGGGCTATAGTTGCGATAGTCGGCGAATTCGATTGAAGAGCCGAACTGCCGACTCCGCCTGCCGCCGCCGGTCACCATGCCGTAGCCGCGCCGGCTGATGAGTTGCAGCCGGTCCAGCCGCCGCAAAAACGCATGGTCAATTGCTGCCGAAGGACTCGGCTTCATTCTTCACTTTCCGGTGAAATCGTCATTACCAGCTCATCGATGACCGTATCCGCAGTAATTCCCTCCGCTTCGGCCTCGAAGTTTAGGATGAGCCTGTGGCGCAGCGTCTGGTGCGCTACCTCGCGAATGTCATCAAAGGATACGTTATAGCGTTCATCGAATAACGCCCGCACCTTGCCTGCCAGCACAAGGGTCTGCGCGCCGCGTGGCGACGCGCCGTAGCGCACATAGTTTCGCGTAATCTGCGGCGCCTCAGAAGAGTCCGGGTCTGTAGCCGTAATCAAACGCACGGCGTAGCGCAAGACGTGAGAGGCGATCGGCACCTGCCGGACGAGCACCTGCAGCGCCAGTATGTCTTGCGTCGTGGCCACCTTGCGCACCGCGGGCACCTCATCTGTGGTAGTGCGCAGCACGATTTCCTCCAATTCCGACGCATCGGGATAGTCCACGATGATCTTGAAAAAGAACCGGTCGAGCTGCGCTTCCGGCAGCGGATAGGTTCCTTCCATTTCGATGGGATTCTGGGTCGCCATCACAAAGAACGGGATCGGCAGGTCATGAAGTGAGTTCCCTACAGTAACCGTGCGCTCGTGCATGGCTTCCAGCAGCGCCGACTGTGTCTTGGGCGTGGCTCGGTTGATCTCATCCGCCAAGACCAGGTTGTTGAAAATCGGTCCCTGTTCAAAGCGGAAATAGCGGTTATCTTGCTGGTCCTCGGTGATAACTGTCGTGCCGGTGATGTCAGCCGGCATGAGATCAGGCGTGAATTGAACCCTACCGTACCGCAGATCGAGAACTTCCCCAAGCGTCTTTACCAACTCTGTCTTGCCCAAACCGGGTACACCTTCAAGCAGGGCGTGTCCGCCGGCAAGCAGACAAATCAACACATTGTCGACGACTGCTTGCTGACCAACGATTACTTTCCCCAGCTCGGCGCGGATGTCTTGGCTGAGCGTCTGGAAGTGTTCGATCCGTTCTTCGGTCGGCCGTGAGATCATTGTGACTGCTCCATAGCATTTGAGAGGGCGTTGAAGTACTTCTGCACGTAGTCGGCGACCGTCCAGGGCACAAAGTGACTGGCGCCGCCAGTGGAAATAATCGCGTTGCCGGCATCGGTTACGCCAAATTGGGCGGGAGCCGTACCAGGACCGGGAATAGTTACCGGCGCGCGTTGCGGCGACCAGAGAGATGGGCCAACACCTCTGTCCGCCAAGACAACCGATGGCCTCTGTTCAATCTGCAGGCGCGGAGCTTCCGGCCCAGGTTGGAATGACTCTTCACCGCGATTGCCGCCACCCTGGCTTGGGCCGCCCGGCGCCGCCTGGAGTTGCCACGAATCCTGCTGCTGCGCCGGGCCCGATTGCTCCGTTACGCCTGAAGTATTAAACGCCTGCTGGCCTTGCGTTCCTTGCCGCTGCGCATCCCCCTGTTGACCTCCTGAATCTTCTCCACCGGCGCCGGCTCGGAGTTGCTCGGTTTGCTGTTCCAACTGCTGCTGTGCCTGGATCCGCTGCCCCCGTTCCTGAATGGCATCGCCAAGTTCCTGCAGTTCACGCTCCGTTGCCCGGTCATTGTACGAGGCGACCTCCCGGCTTACGTCTGCCAACTCCTGGGCTAGCCTCGGATCGGCCTGTTGAGCGCGCTCCGCAGCCTTCGCGAACGCGTCAGTCATGTCATTGCGGTCCTCCCGCGAAAGGTCGCGCACCTGGCGAGCCAACTCTTCGAGAGCTTGCGTCGCCTGATCGTAGTTGCCGCGTTCCAGATTCTGCCCGGCTTCGCGCGAAGGTCGTGCCTGTGCAAGCTCTCGTCCCACGTCAGCGAGCGCGTTCGCTTGCTGGTCGACATGGGGGTTCCGCGACTCTTGTAGCTGCTGGGCCAGATCGGCGAGGCTCGCTTCCCCTTCGTTGCCCTGGGCGGTCTCTCCTTCTTCTGCTGCTTGGCCTTGTTGCGCCAGATTTTGTTGCTGATCGAGGTCCGCCTGCGTGAGCAACGGCTGATTCTGGTCTAGTTGTTCCGCCGCCTGCGCTCCTTCCGGCTGGGCAAGGTCCTCGTTCACCGCAGGGCCCTGTACCTCTTCACCCACCACGAATGCGTCCGGAGTCGTGCGCTCCAACAGCGTTCCCTCTCGCACCGCCGCTACCTGATACGCGAGCGGGGCAAGCGGCACGAGTTGACCGGCCATATAGGGAAAGATCTCCCAAAGAAACAGCGCCACAGCGCTTAAGACGAGAAGCAGCACGTCTCTTTGCGGGATGCGGATTGGGAACACCTGTCTGGGCCGGATCTTCTGCGCATGTTGCCATGCGTCGTCGAGCAAGACTGCCTTGAAGGGGCTCTCCGGAGCACGGCCCATTACTTCCACCGCTGTGGCAAGACGTTCCGACAGCGCCAATCGCGAGTCGTAGGCTTTGGCAATGTCAAGCGTGCTCAGCCGCCGCAACAAGATGGGGACTACCAAGGCCAAGAACGCGACAAGGGCTATGACAAGACTAATCGCAAAGACTGGAAACTGCGGAACGAGGAGTGACCCCACGAGAGAGAAGCCGACGTACAGCAGCGCAGTCACCCACAGGGCTCGCACACCTCGCAGCAGCACCGCGAGCAGCCGCAGCCGCCGGCCGAATCGCGATAGTAGGTGGGCGTAGATCGACGCCGAGGCAGCGCCCTGCTCAGAGTAATCCGCAGTTGAAGATGCTGTCTTCGACAAGGTCGCCTCGCTGATTGGTGCTTCCTGTCGCAGGTTGTTGCGGCCAAATTACAGCCGACGGCGGCCTAGACGAGGGCAGCTACATCGGCGGATGCCTCTCGAACATCATGATTTCCAGCGCACATTCGCCGGCGTACGAACGTAGTAAGAACGGTCGCAGCCTGCCCCGAATGTGCATCGCTACTTGCCTCAATCTTACCTGACAACCGCATATGCGTAAACGCAGCCGTGATTGAAGCGCCTGAAACGCTATGCTATTATGGCACCCAAACATGCACCGAACTTGGCAAGAGAGCTACGCTCTGTTGTATGCAGGAGGACACGATGGCATCAGAATCCGGCAGTACTATTGAAGCCCTTTTGAATGAGCAACGGCTCTTTGCTTCGCCCGATGAATTCGCAAAGAACGCCTACGTCAATGATGATGCGGTGTTTTCGCAAGCCGCCGCAGATCCCGAAGCCTTTTGGGCATCCATCGCGGAAGAACTGCACTGGTTCAAGAAATGGGACCAGGTGCTGGACGAATCCGACCCGCCATTCTTCAAATGGTTTGTAGGCGGCAAGCTAAACATCACGTATAACTGCCTTGACCGCCATCTGAATTCTTGGAGGCGCAACAAGGCCGCCATCATTTGGGAAGGCGAGCCCGGCGACCAAGTCGTGCTTACGTACTACGACTTGTGGCGAGAAGTAAGCAAGTTCGCGAACGCTCTCAAGGGGCTTGGCGTGAAGCGCGGCGACCGCGTGACCCTTTACATGGGCATGGTGCCTGAGTTGGCAATCGCCATGCTTGCGTGTGCCCGCATTGGCGCCCCGCACAGCATCGTATTCGGCGGTTTCAGCGCGGAGGCCCTTGCCGACCGCATCAATGACGCCCAAGGAAACGTGCTCGTCACCTGCGACGGCGGTTGGCGGCGCGGCAGCATTGTGCCGCTCAAGCGCATGGCCGATGACGCTGCGGATCGCTGCCCCACCATCGAAAGCGTGATCGTGGTGAAACGCATCGGTGACGAAGCCGACATTGCAATGAAAGAGGGGCGCGACCATTGGTGGCACGACCTCATGGACTCAGCCGATCTGCGCTGCGAGCCTGAGGAAATGGACGCCGAGGACATGCTCTATATCCTCTATACCAGCGGAACTACCGGCAAGCCCAAGGGCATTGTGCACACTACCGGCGGCTATTCCACACAGACCTATCTCACGACGAAGTGGGTCTTCGACATGAAAGATGACGACGTGTACTGGTGTACGGCCGACATCGGCTGGGTCACGGGTCACTCGTACATCATCTACGGTCCGCTGCAGAACGGCGCCACGACCGTCATGTACGAGGGCGCGCCGGACTTCCCCGGCCGTGACCGCTTCTGGGACGTCGTGGAAAAGTACGGTGTCACCATTCTCTATACCGCCCCGACCGCTATTCGCGCTTTTATGCGCTGGGGCGATGAGTATCCTGCAATGCACGACATGTCGAGCCTGCGCTTGCTGGGCTCCGTTGGCGAACCGATTAATCCCGAAGCCTGGATTTGGTACCACGAGAACATCGGCGGCGAACGCTGTCCGATCGTGGACACCTGGTGGCAGACCGAGACCGGCGCGATCCTCATCTCACCACTGCCCGGCTACACAACCACGAAGCCGGGTTCGGCCACACGGCCCATCCCCGGCATCACCGCGGCGATCCTGGATGAAGCCGGCAATGAGGTGCCGGAAGGCGGCGGATACCTGGTAATTCAGCGTCCTTGGCCCTCCATGCTGCGGACAATTTACGGCGATCCGGAGCGCTTCAAGGACCAGTACTGGAGCCGCTACCCAGGGATTTACTTCACAGGCGACGGCGCCAAGATTGATTCAGACGGATATTACTGGGTACTCGGCCGCGTCGACGACGTGATGAACGTGGCGGGCCACCGTCTCTCGACCATGGAGATCGAAAGCGCGCTCGTAGACCATCATTCGGTGGCGGAGGCGGCCGTTATTGGCAAGACCCACGAACTCAAAGGCCAAGCAGTTTCTGCGTTCGTGCTCCTCAAAGAGGGCATAGACCCAGGCGACACGCTTCTCGATGAACTCAAGAAACACGTCGCACAGAAGATCGGTCCCATCGCGCGACCCGACGACATCTTCTTCACCGCCGACCTGCCCAAGACCCGCAGCGGCAAGATCATGCGCCGCCTCTTGCGCGACGTCGCCGAAGGTCGTGCCCTAGGCGATACGACCACGCTGCTCGACGCGAACGTGGTAGAGAATCTCCGTGGGCAGTACGAGGATTCGGAGGGCTGATAGACCCGGAATTATCTACTTGACTCACGTCAAGAGAGGTTGTAGCAGGAAAACATGTGGGAGAACATCAAACAATGGTCAGGGCGTATTCTTACCACGGGTGGAGTCGTCTCCATCTTGGGATTCCTGTGGAACGTCGTCTTTCCAATTCCCGGTCAAATCGATGATGGGCTTGCTTGGGCTGCCATCGTTATACAGATGTGGGTGCATGTGACAGACCCAATAACGCTCCTCTTCGCAGGTACCGCTATCGCTTGCTTAGGCTTGGGCACCGCAAAATGGTGGTTGGATCCAGTTTCTCGTCGCCTCAGCAAGAAGCAAGACCCACCCGCATTGCCGGAACCAGCCGAACCAACGCGCGAGTACGCAACTCGCACACCGAAAGAGATCACCCATGAAGCCTTCCTGCACGAATTCGACGATGAGCCGTGGTCCAGCCCGGAGATTGGCAAGTGGCTCAGGTTTGAAGGCAGCATTTTGGCTGCTCCCGACACAAGGCGCGACCCCATCGAGATCACTATGGAAAGTCGCGGTGATGGCGAGTGGGTTTTTCTTCACTTCGACAACGCTACTTGGCGAGAGCAGCTAACCGCTCTCAAGACCGGGGAATGCATCAAGGGCACGGGCAAGATTGTAGGGGTAGAGGCTAACAACATGACACTACACGACTGCAAGCTGCTGGATACGGTGAAGTCTGCGGGCCGCGGTCGTAGGGAGGATTCGCATGACCTTCCTTGACGTGTGGTTTTCGTTCCGGGGAAAGATTGACCGCAAGACCTACTGGCTCAAAGGGATACTGCCGCTCTTCGGGCTCTTCGGAGCAGTACTGGTTGGCGGTTACCTTTTGGGGGCGTTGGGTCCGCAGCTAGACGGCCCCCTCGGCACCTTCGGATACATTGAAGTACTAACGCTCTCTGGGATATACCCTGCTCTTGCGATCTACACGAAACGCTGGCACGACATTGGCAAGTCGGGCTGGTGGTCGCTTCTGTTCTTGGTTCCCATCGTCGGCTTCATCACGTTCATCTACTTGGGAGTCAAAGACAGCACGGTGGATCAGCCCCAGGCAGTGCTAGAATAGCGACAGGGGATGGATTCCCGCTTGCGCGGGAATGACGAGCAGCGGGCGTCTACTTCACGGCAACGCCGCCGGCCGCCACCGGCTCTTCCTCACGGGCGCTAAGCCATCGTTCACCGTACTCTCGCATAATCTCAAGTACCGGAACGAGCGCGCTGCCCTTTTCCGTTAGCGTGTATTCCACGCGCGGCGGAATTTCCGCAAAGGCCCGGCGCGTGATGATTTGCTCTTCCTCAAGCGTGCGGAGCCGCTCGACCAGCGTATTGGGGCTAATGCCCTCCAGGGAGCGCTCCAGCGTGCAGAAGCGCTGCGGACTCTCAGCGAGGTCTCGCAAAATCAGCATTGTCCACCGACCGCAAATCAAAGACGCGGTTCGCGCGATGGCGCACTCAGCATCTTTGTCAGAACAGCGCGTGGACATGGCTTGCCTGAACTCCACTCTGGGTAGATTGCCCACCCTTACACTCGCGCCACCTAATTCCGATTGTAGCGTAGCTCCGGCGCGACGGTCAAACGACCCGCTCGGGGACGGAGCGCCGCAGCGCGGAGGCGCGTCTCTGATGTTGCCGCACTAACCGTAGCGCGGGGGCTTGTCCCCCGCCAGAGCAAAGGGAAACAGGCACGTAAAGGATTGACCTTACAGGAACGTAGGTTGCAAACGTGTCCTGAGCCTGTCGAAGGGCCTGCGCTACCGCGGGACTGGGGCGCGGTGTCTTTCTTCATGAAGTTTAATGCGACAGCATTAGGGCTTGTCCCCCGCCTGAGTACGGAGCATGGGGTATATTTTTCACCAATCTCGCACGGAGAGAGCCATACGGTGGGAATCTGTGATTCCCACGACGAATTGACCCCTACAGCGGCGCAGGTTTGCAACCTGCGCTACCGGGGATGTGAGGCGCGGTGCCCTTGCCGTGTTGACGACTGCGCCTGGCGTAGGTTATAAGAAACCGAGTGGGGGCTTGTCCACCCGCAGTAGACGGAGCGAAACGAGAGGGCTATGGCAAAACGACTTGGCATACGACTGCTGCTCATTCTTGTGGTCTGCCTGGTACCGGTTACGCCGGCCGCGGCATTCTCGTTTGTCGTCGAGGAAGAAGACGGCTCGCTGACGAACCTGACGCGCTTTCGCCCTCCCGCACTCTTGCGCGAACACTCGGAATACACGGTTGTGCGCCTCGAATACGGTAATGCAACGTATTACCATCCCTCGTTGCACGGCAACACCATGGCGAACGGCGAACCGTACAGCCGCTTTGATCCCATCATTGCCGCGAGCCCCTTCTTCTCCTTGGGCACTGTGGTTCGCGTGACCCGACTTTCGACAGGAGCGGCCATCGTGGTGATCGTCAAGGACCGGGCTCCTTCCCCGGGCTTTATGTGGATCGATCTCAGCGAAGCGGCGTTTATCCAACTAGCGCCGTTTGTAACCGGTCGTTTCGACGTGCAATTAGAAGTCCTGAGCCAGTAACCACAACTCCCAACCTTCACTGCTGGGTGCAATGCCATGAAGAGTACGTCGCACACAATTGAACCGCTTACGCCGGTGCCGCAGCATGTGCTGGGAATTCGCGAAGAGTTCAACATGCTGACGTACGGCCCCAGCGAAATCCTGCTCGCCAAAGACGGTAACGAGATTACGGGAGCCGTGCGCCTTGCGCTGCGGCAAGATGCCCGCCGTCAGCACGGCCTGATTGCCGACCTCTCGGTGCACGAAGACTACGCTCGCCAGGGAATCGAAGAGGACTTGATCGCCGCTGCCGAAGAGCACCTGAAAGCCTCGGGGGTAACGAAGATCGACGCCATCGTGCGCGACGGTGAAGGCGCCACCGTGCCGTTCTATGAGCGCGGCTACTGGGCAGCTCGCAAGATGGTGCTGCTAACGTGGAACCTCCGCACGCTCGACCGGCTAGAGTCCAGCCAGGAGTTCACCATTGAAGAGCAATCCTCCCCGGACCCGGCGTTCTTCACAGAGTTCATTCTCAATAGTTACCAGCCGTACTGGCGTTGGTGGAAAGAGTACAAGGAAGACACTCGCTGGCACCGCGTCGAATATCCCGCTGAGCCGGAAGCGCCGCCAAGCGAGGAACTGGCGCAGGAGATGCGTGCCCGCATAGAAGCGCGCGTTGCTTCATTTGGTGCAGGCGCGCCGCAGACTCTCTTTGCCGCACGGTCTAACGGCGAAGTGGTAGGACTCTGCGACGCCAAGGCCGTGGCCGATGACACGACGTTCGATTGGGGGCTTCTGGTACGCCGCGATTACGGCGGACGCCGCATTGGATCGGCGCTGCTTGGTCACGCACTGCACTGGCTCAAGGCGCAAGGAATGAACACCGCTCGTATCGTTACTACATCAGGTCTCGATGACTACGATCCCACCGTCTACCTCTACGCCTTCTCGTATGGCGGCGTGATCAGCGCCGAGTATCTGAACCTAGTGAAGCGGAGACTCTACGGCGCCAATGCCGGCGATGGAGACGAATCCTAGGCCCCCGCACAACGCGTTGCGACCATCAAGATCAGGCGACATCACGGTCGGATTGGTGTACCGTTCGCGCTGAGCCTACAGCACCAGACCCCATCCCCCGTTCGTGCTGTGCCTGCCACAGCAAACCCCATCCCCCGTTCGTGCTGAGCCTGTCGAAGCATGAACGAACGACACTGAGGTAGCTTCAAAGCAAGAGTATCAACCCACGCCCGCGATCTATGCTGAGAGCGCTCAGTACGCCCGCACCAATTCCTTCACTATTCGCCGGAAGTATGGTAGTTTAACTGCGAACGCGACTGCTATTCGTCGTACCGAGCATTGCCAAATATTGCACACGATCAAGAATTAGAGGGAGCACCCACCATGGCCTTTACTGTGAAGGACCTCAAGTTCGGCAAAGATGCCCTTGAAGGCATATCGGAAAAGACACTAACCGTCCACCACGATACGCTCTATGCGGGTTATGTAAACAAGCGCAACGAGATTGAAGACGGTCTTAAGAATGTGGACCGTTCCACGGCAAACCAGGCCTACAGCGCTTACCGCGCGCTTAAGCTGGAAGAGACCTTCGCCGCAGATGGCCAAATTCTACACGAATTATATTTCGATACGCTGGGCGGTAACGGTGAAGCCGGCGGCGATCTGGCGGACAAGATTGCCGAGGACTTCGGCTCCTGGGATGCCTTTATCGAAGACGCCCGCGCTTGCGCTATGGCCGCGCGCGGCTGGATGGTAACCGCCCTCGATCCCACGGACGGCAAGATCCACAACTTCCTGTGCGACGTGCACAACCAAGGCGGCGTTTGGGGCACAGTCCCCTTGTGGACGATTGATACGTATGAGCACGCCTATTTCATGGACTACGGCAGTGATCGCCCGTCCTACATCACGGCGCTCCTCAAGAATGTGGACTGGGACGCCGTAAACGAGCGGTACCAGGCAGCCAAGGCATCACTGGCAGCCAGGTAGGGGAAACTCGCGGCAATCGACCGCGAAGCGAACTTGCTTGCAACTGGGAAAGAGAGAGGCGCAGGGAACGGTCCTGCGCCTCTTTACTTTAATACTCGAAAAGAGTCCCAACATCCCCGCGTCCGAGTTGGGTCCTCAATCTTAAACTATCGCTTCTACCTCATCCCACCATGTGGTGGGCATGACTGCCCCCGGCGTGTGGCGCCATCATGGTTTTACCCACGGCATCTTGCCTCCCACGCCAGCCTAACATAGCAGTCAGGCTGCGCGGCTGCTACAATGACACGGACATAACAGGGGCCAGATTGACGAGGAGATGCTGTAGCCGTGAGTATCGCAGCAGAGATCAAGGGTACGTGCGTGCCGCAGAACACTATTGCCGTGTGGAGCCTCGGGCAAGCCGGGTGTGTTTTCAAGTCAAGCCAGGGCACGATTGTGTACGTAGATCCCTACCTTGGCGACGCGTGCAATCAGCTCTACGGTTTGGAACGCCTCCTTACACCCCCGGTCGAGGCGGCAGACGTGCAGGCAGACTTTGTCCTCGCCACACACAATCACGCCGACCACCTTGATCCTGACGCCTTTCCCGTAATCGCGCGTCACAATGCGACAGCACTGCTCATCGGCCCATCGTCGTGCACTAACGCCATGCGCGAACTTGGCATCCCCGCCAGCCAGACGTATACGCTCAATCACGACGACGTGCTCCATAGCGGCCACGTCCGCATTCACGCCACGTTTGCGAACCACGTCTGGGATGATCCTGATGACGCGCCGGATGCCGTGGGATATGTGATCGATTTTGGTGGCCTGCGGGTGTACATAAGCGGCGATACCCTCTACCACGAACGGATGGAAGGCATTGCCAGCCTGCAACCAAACCTTGCCTTCATTTGCATCAATGGGCGCTGGGGGAACATGTCGGCGGCGGAGGCCGCCCATCTCGCAACCGTGCTGCGCGCCCAGACCGCCGTACCGACGCATTACAACATGTTTGCGAACAACATGGCAGATCCTGCCGACTTTGCCGGCGCGCTCAAAGCAGAGGGAGGGAGCGTGCAACCGCTCGTCCTCTCGCCAGGGCAGTGTGTGCTCTATCCAGAAAGGGATGCCTCGTGAGCCAGAAGAGAGTTCTCAAAGCTGACAGGGCCTTTACCGCCACCGGCGCCGACCCCATCGCGCAAGCGGCAGTGGTCCTTACTGACGACCGCATCACATTCGTGGGGCCGGCTGCTGAACTTAACCAGAGCCACCTGGAAGGCGCGATTGTCGAGGAATTCCCCGGCCATACATTGATGCCCGGGTTGCTCGACGGGCACACGCACTTGAGCTTTACCGCAGGCCGCCACCACGAGGAAGTCGTTGACGAGATTAGCCGCGAGACCGACATGCAGCAAGTGCTACGCACCGCGGCAAATGCCCAGAAGTGCTTGCGAGCGGGGTTGACGACCGTGCGCGATCTTGGCGGTCGCCGCGACGTGGTGCCCACGGTGCGCGACGCCATCAACCGCGGCAGGATTGCCGGCCCGCGCATTCTCTCCTGCAACGTCCCCATTACGGTGACCGGCGGGCACATTCACTTTGTCGGCTGGGAAGCCAATGAGGAGTGGGAACTGCGCAAGGCCGTGCGTACGCTCATCAAAGAAGGCGCCGATGTCATCAAGATTTGCGCCAGCGGCGGCAATATGACTGCTGAGTCCAACCCCCTCATGGTCCAATACAGCGCCCAGCAATTGCGCGTTGTGGTGGAGGAGGCCCACAAACTCGATACACCGGTGGCGGCGCATGCCATACCCGCCGATAGCATCCGCAACTGCATCGAGGCCGGTATCGATAGCATCGAACATTGTGTCTGGCTTGGCGCCGATGGCGGCTACGATTACGATGCGACAGCCATGGCAACGGCAGTAGCAAAGGATCTCACCGTTTCCATTACACTCGCCGGCGTCTTACGGGGTTACCTTGCCGACATGCCGCTTAGTGATGAAATGCGCGCGGCCATGAACATACAGGGCCCGCTGGAAGATGAACGCGTAGAGCAGTTTCGCAAGATCTGGCAATCAGGTGTGAACCTCATCATCTCCAGTGACGCGGGGGTACGGTATACGCCATTCGACGACTACTACATATCGCTGCGTTGCGCCGTCGAGCTGATCGGCATTCCGGCCAAGGATGTGCTGCACATGGCCACCCGCAATCCCGCCAAGGGTCTGGGAGTTCTTGACGAACGAGGCACCCTGGAGGAGGGCAAAGTTGCCGACGTTATCGCGGTGGAAGGGGATCCAATCGCAGACATCAAAGCTATGGCGAACGTGAAGCTAACCATCGTGGGCGGCAAGGTCGTATTCCGCGAGGACATGATCGAAGCGCCCCGCACAATCGAATTGGGAGTCAGTTAAGGATACAAAGAGTGGTGGACACGGTTTGACAGAAACCCCGCCCGTGTCCCTTCTCCCTGAGGAGACCTTTGCATAACTCCGTCATTTCTGTAAATGTCAGATAATTCGTTGACAGATTTGGTAGAAGTAACATGGGAGCAGAACTCTGTGCTTGCCTGCATGCATGTCATTCCGAACGGAGCGCAGCGGAGTGAGGAATCTAAAGTACTGAGCCGTATGGACCATGTTCGACATTGATTCTAGATTCCGCGAACCCTGTTCGACGCTGCGCTCGGAATGACATGCACCGTCAACTCTTTAGAATGGAAAGCGAATTCTGTCTACGAATTACTCAACACTTAGAATTCCGGCAAAAGCCGGAATCCAGGAGAGCTATTGAAACTAAAGACGACATGAAGTAAATTCACTTCACTCTCATTCCACCCTTCCCCTTTAGTGGAAAGAGGTTACGCAAAGGTCTCATGAGGGAAAGGGCTAGAGCCTGCCCCGTACTTGATACGGGGTGAGGATGAAACATCAGGGCAGAATTATGGTGAAAGGTTACTGAAGCATGGCGGCGCAGTTGCTATCTGATATTCGCATCCGGGAAGTTCAAACGTATTTCACCGACGAGGTCGCGCGCACGCCGCTCAAGTTCGGCGGTGTCACCATGGAAGGAGCCACTCACGTGCGGGTGCGAATTTCCGTCGAGAATCGCGCCGGACAGGTCGCGGAGGGTTGGGGCAGCATGTTCCTTGCCATTGGCTGGGCCTGGCCGACTGACGCCGTTGACGCGCTGGCCCGCGACGCCGCGATGCGACAGGTGGTGGAACGTTACGCCAAAGCCCTGGAAAGCCACACGAGCTACGCCCATCCCATCGACATTGCGCTCAAGACCGAGCCCACACTCCTTAGCAACGCCACCGAGACCAGCCGCGCCATGCAACTAGCGGAGCCGATGCCGGTCTTGGCCTCGCTTGTGTGTGGCTCGCCCTTTGACGGCGCGCTGCATGACGCATTTGGCAACGTAAACGGCATTTCAAGCTATGACGGCTACTCTGACGAATTCATGGCGGAAGACCTAAGTGCGTACCTCGGGCCGGAGTTCAAGGGACAGTTCCTCGACGACTACGTTCGCCGCGCCTATGTTGCCGAGCTTCCCGTCTTCCACCTCGTCGGCGGCCTCGACAAGCTGTGGGAGCACGAGATCACCCCTGACGATCCTGACGACGGCGAACCGGTCTCGCTCGACCAATGGATCGCCCGGGACGGAGTCTATTGCCTGAAGATCAAGCTTCTGGGCAATGACATGGACTGGGACGTGCAGCGCACATTAGACGTCTATGCCATTGGCAAAGAAGCGCTCGCAAAGCAGGGCAGGGAGGAAATCTATCTCACTGCCGACACGAACGAAATCTGCGAGACGCCCGACTATATGGTCGAGTACCTCGAGCGGGTGCGTGAACAATCGCCCGCAGCCTACGACACCCTGCTCTACGTGGAGCAGCCCACGCACCGCGACCTGGATAGAGCGCCCTTCCGCATGGATGGAATCGATAAGCTCAAGCCGGTCATCATGGACGAGAGCCTCTACAATCACCGCCAGTACGAGCGAGCCAAGGAGCTTGGGTGGTCCGGCATTGCCTTGAAAGTCTGCAAGGGACACTCCCACAGCCTGCTCTTTACGGCGCTGGCAACCCACGACGGCCTACCGTATACAGTGCAGGACCTCACCAATCCTGACCTATCGCTCATTCACTCGGTGAGTTTTGCCGCGCGCATCGATCCGATGATGGGCGTGGAATGCAACTCGCGCCAGTTCTTCCCCGCCTCGAATGGCGCGGTGGCTGCCGTCCACCCCCGCATCGCCAACGTGCGTAACGGCGTGGCGCATACCGGCACGCTTACTGGTACCGGACTTGGCTATCAGATGGACCGCATACTCGCCCAGACCACCACGTAACGGCGGTTCTTGGGGCCGCCGATGTCGAATTACGAATCGGCGCGCTCTAGCGCAAAGGAATCCCTTTCATGCCAAAGCCACAGTCGTGGCGGTTGGATAGCGAAAGCGATTTAGGTGCGGGCGCGCTATGGTTGTTGAGCCTATCACTGGCCGTGCTGGTAAGCGTAGTCGTTGCGCTCATGGCGCTGCCGGCAATACATGCGCAGCAGACCTTTTCCCATGGCGCCGTGGTTGCACTAGAGGGCACGCCGCACCTCTGGATTGCCGACGCGCAAGGCGTCCTGCACTGGGGCGGCGATACCCGCGCCCTGGCCGGCAAGCACGTCAACTGGAACGACCGCACCGAGGTCACTCTGGCACAGTTGCGCAGGCTGGCGGTGGGCGACCCCTGGCTGTCGGCCGGGCTGCTCAAAGACGGCGATCCCATCTATCTGGTCAAGTGGGAGAGCGACTGGGAGCGGCCGCGGTTGCTTCACATCCAGTCCATCGCCGACGTAGAGCTCTTTGGCATCGACGGCAGTAACTACGGGAGATTTGTGCTCGACAGAGCAACGTGGGAAGCGCGGTATGGCATGTCGGCGGCGAGTCTGCAACGATCGGCGCTGCCCGCGGCCGTGACCACCGCTATAGCTACACCAACGCCAATTCGGCGTCCGACTATAGACCCGCGCCTGCAAGCTGCCCTGAACATGATCGAGGAAACCTTGCCGGGGCACGTCTATGGTGAATATAGTGCAGTGACCACGAAAGGCACAACTTTCACCTTTGGCCACATCGAGCACCTGGCGCAGTACACCATTTCCACGAACACCATCACGGTTGACGAATCCATGCGCCACCAACCGCTCGAAGTGATCGCCTACCTGCTGGTGCACGAGCTAAACCACGCGAAAAAGCCCTGGACGAAGTACGGGGAGAAGCCGAAGGGTGCAGAGGGCTTAGCCAGTGATTATTGCTTTACGAATGAGTATTTTGCTGAACAAAGCGCGGCGTGGTGGTGGAGCAAAAGGTACGGGGAAGCGGGGCATCCCGACACGGACAACCCCAGGGTAAGACATGCCAACTACGCTGCGTGGTTGTTTCGTCAGGACTATAGAGACATTGAAAACGGCAAAGAAGCCAATCGCTTCAAGGACTTCATGCGCGATATTCTCAAGGATTACTGCAAGCTAGGGCAGACAGCAGCGCCAGCGCCCACACCTACGCCCGTACCTACGCCGCAGCCTGCCCCAGTCCCAATATCGGGCACGGCCACCATCGAGGAAGTAGAACGTTTCCTGTCTCTGCCCGCGTGGCACTACGAGGCGATGGTGCGCAACGCGCTGGCGCAGAAGTATAACCTCAATCCTAACGGCTATGCGATGGCAACGCTGATGAGGGTATTCCCTAAGTACATCGACGTTCTGCCCCTCGTCTACCTCATGTACACGTGGAGCGAGTACCCCTACGGGACGTTCCCCGACATACAGGCGTTCGTGAGCGCCTACGTAGGCAATGCGAGGGAGTACGTGAGACTTGCCTACAAGTGGTTGGAGAGCGACCCGTGCACGTGGCCGGAGCCTGTGCAGCAAGAGATGGTAACAGCGGAGCAGAAGAGTCCAGGGCTGATGAAGGCAATGTTGGTAAACAGCGTGGAGGCCCCACACTTGGCAGAAATCGTCGTCCCCGGCACCATCGACGAAGCGAGGCAGGCATACTTAGATGACCCCGAAGCATACCTAAATCAGTTCAGATGCACAGCCTGATAACGAGGATAGATTCCCTGGTAGAAGTAGGTGTAATGACAGCACATCCCCCAGCGGTAGTACGCTGGGGGATCCAAGAGCGACTCCGGAGATTTCGCTATGTCCACTCTATCTAACCTTCCCTGGTCTGTCAACCACCGCCAGGAGGTCCGTGCGGCATGGAAGCTCATCTGCCTACTTTACCCTGCCACTACGCCCACGCGCTGACGCTTGCTGCATGAGCTAATGGACGACTACGGGAGATGGGTCATTGAAACGCACCATGTTGGTAAAGTTCGCCAGAGAGACACTTGTCTTTATCTTCCACGCAGCACGGTTTGGTCTCGGCTTTGGGATATTGCTATCCACATGGTTTGCCTACAGCGCGTTCTTTGGCGACATGTACCAACGTTGGAGCTATGCGGGTGCACTGGGGGCGATGCTTGTTGGCGTTGGGATTTTGGTGATCTGCGCGTATACGGCTCAGCTATCGGAAGGTTGGAGATGGAGACGCAAAAAATGAGACGGTGAACTGATAGATTAGGCTATTGACACTAAAGGGGTAATTGACTCAGTTCTAGCTGTTTGGTAAGCTGACTTAAAGCAAAACGCCCAGCATAGGGCCAGGCTAATTGCTCGCTACCCCTATAGGAGGGTGATGTGCTCACATTAACAGGTTCGGTTGTATGTGTCAACTCGCACACCAGCAGCGAGTTCATGACTGCTTACAGGCGTTACAAAGACGACGGCATCAGTCTCGAAGAAGCGGAATCATACACGGTGCAGACCAATCACCAGCAGTGCATTGTCTGTGACGCTACCAATTGCTTGCTCTATTTCAGACTGCTGCGGATTATGGTTCGCGGAGCCTAACTCACTCCCACCACCCGCGCCATGAAGTCGTCCCAGGGCGTCTCTGAGCGGCGCGTGTTGTACTTGTAGCTTGCTCCATCGATGTACATCGCCGCATGGTTCGACGGTGTAGTGATGATGTTAGCGGGAGATCGCCCCTTCACCAACGCCCAGAAGCCCTCGATGATGTTCGTGTGGATGGGGCCGTCCACGTACTCGACGCTGTGGTTGATGCATAGGTGCTGCATCCAGTCGCGGACTTCGTTATAGCCTGGCCAGTAATCAGTCACGAGCACTGAGCGTGGGTCAACGTTGTGGCGCAGGAAGTAGTTGATGAGCTTGGTGGTGACGCGGGGGCGCTGGCTCTGCTCTGACTTTGCCGCCAATGTAGGTCTCGTCTGACTCTACGATCCCACACAGCAGTTCCCTATCGTCCTGCATAGCCTTGCGAATCCGCATCGCCATGTACCAGGCGGTTTGTTGGGTTAGGTCTAAGTCACGGGCAAGCTGGCAACTGGACACCGACTTCTTGGCGTTCAGCAAAACAGGCGCTCTACGCTAACCCCAACCGCTATCGCTGCCAAGCGAACTAAGGTGTGTTCACACTTTATGTCATTCCGAGCGCAGCGAGGAATCTAAAGCGTTCGCGCGGATGTCTCTGTCGCTTTGCTCTTCAAAGTGACGCGCAGCATCTGACAACAATGTTAGTTGCGTATATGGTCTCTCGGTACTCCGCGACGCGCCAAGTGCCGCCGCGGGAATGACGCTGCCGGCTGTGGTCCCTTCTCATAGCAATGACGGCAAAGTGCCTACACCCTAGAACCCGCTGCTTGGCGTGAGGCGGTCAACCAAGCCTACGCGCCACAACCATGACTCAAAGCGAATCACCGCCATCCACGTCGAGGATCTGTCCCGTGACCCACGCCGCTTCATCTGAGGCCAAGTATACTGCTGAATGCGCTACGTCGGCCGGATGGCCGTCGCGGTCAAGCGCCGCCGGCGGCAAGCCGGCATCTTCCGGGCCCCGCGAGTCGCCAATAGCGCCGGGGCAGATACAATTCACGCGGATGCCGTTTTCACGATACTCCCGCGCCAAGGTGCGGGTCAGACCGACCAGCGCCTCTTTGCCCGCCGCATAGCCGACGTTGGCTTCCCGGCGCGTACGCGAGGCCGCCGCGACCAGGAGGATAGATCCGCTGCCCTGTTCCATCATCGCGGGCAACACTGCATGAGCACAATAGTAGGCGGTATCTACATTTATGTTCAGCAAGTATCGCCACTCCTCCGGCGCCGTTTCGTGCAGCCTCTGGCCGCCGTAGGCGTAGTCGCCGAGATTGTCGAAGAGCACGTCGATACGCCCCCAACGATCGAGAGCGGCTTGGGCCATTGCCGCAGCGCCCGCAGGCGTTGCCAGGTCACCTGTAGCTACTGCGGCCTCTCCTCCGCGCTCCTCGATCTCCCTTGCCAGCACTTCCAACGGCTCCGCGCGCCGTGCAACCAGCAGGACTCTTGCGCCCTCGAGGGCAAAGCGCAGCGGAGTCGCGCTCCCCATGCCGCCCCCGGCCCCGGCAATCACCGCCACCTTGCCCGCCAAGCGGCCCGAACCTTCTTGATTTGCCATTCTCTTCCTTCCCCTACAGACTCTAATCTCTACCTACTGCAACGCGCTACCATCGAGGAACGGTTTCTCCGGTAGCGCAGGTTTGTAACCTGCGTCTTTTGCGCACGCCTTCACACTCTCAATGAATCGGATGCGCATTCTGACGTACCTCACCAAAACCATCACAACCTTCCCGTAGCGCAGGTTTGTAACCTGCGCCATACTCCATCAATTTATAGATTCACACCAGAATCCGTCGTATTTCCACGGGTCTTCTACCAAGCCGCGTTTCAGCGCATTGGCCAGAATGTACTGTGACTTTTCATCAAATTCAGCCTCGTCTCTTACGATCCGATCGTAGGTCTCGGCTTGCCACAGTCTTCCTTGGCGTTCTCGGACGAGATTGATTTGGCGAGCGCTGTGCCTCTTAACGCTATGCATTATCCCACTCAATGAGTACCACTCGGCTGAAGCGGACTGAAGTGGCGAAGCCAACACGTGCACGTGGTCTGGCATCACAGTTAGCACATGCACGCGCCATTTTACCTGATGCCAATGGAGGACAGCCTCTTTCACGACAGCACGCTCACGCCTGCTTAGATTCGCCCTGACGCTAGCATGCAGGTGAAAGGTAAGGAAATACGCGGAGCCGCCCAACTGCCAGTGGGGGAGATTTCTCTTCTTGGTTGTGAGTGTCGATTTCGCAGGTTGCAAACCTGCGCTACCGGAAGAGTCAAAGACTTTACGTTTCACCACGACACCCGCTTCTCCGATGTACTCGCTAACCCATGGCATCGCTGACCGCTACCCAAGCGCAGGTCGTAAACCTACGCTACCGGAGCATTGGTCTCCTCTGGGTCACAAGAGTCAATCTCGCAGGTTGCAAACTTGCGCTACCGGAGCAACGGTCTCATTTTGGTAGCTCTATGAGGTCCTGCTGTTTTCAATGTTGCAGGGTTAGTATCGTAGAAATCCCACGCAGCGGCTATCCCTCCGCCTTGTGGTACGTATGCGTCATTGATGCTTCTGATTCCGCTACGCCGGAGAGCACGTCCACGTGGCGCTGGAGGCGCATGCGTTCCTTGAGTGGAGCGTCCGGGTCGGCAAGCGCCTGGTAGACTACAGCGCCTTCACAAGCGGCGGGCACAGGCAAGTCCATGAGATAACAGACCGTAGGCACAAGGTCTTTCAGGCTGACGTTGCGCTCCAGCACGTGCCCTCTCTTTACACCCGGCCCGGAGAGCGCGAAGAGACCGCGCATATCGCCCATACCATCGGTGGCGGATGGAAACTGCGGTCCGTGTTGGGAGCCGTATTCATCGGCGTAGCAGAACACCACGTCGCCGGTAGAATCGCCGTAGAGATCCAGCATGCGGGCGTTCTGTTTCTTGAATGCAAAGCCAATGGGCTTTAGCCCGGTCTCCGGGTCGGTATAGTCGTAGAGAGCTTTGATGATCTCATTCTGCACGGCAACGTAGTCTTCCGGCTCCACGATCCCTTCCGGGTCACGTCCCTTCAGGTTTACCCAGACGTACGATGATCCGCTGGCGGCCGCGCGGGTCTTGGACCAATCCACCTGCTTGCGTCCCGTATAGGCCGCGAAGTGCGCCACAGCATCGGGGTCTTCCTCTTCAGCGAGCACCGTAAGCCCCGCGTCAATCAGGATTTGACCGGGGTTGCACTTGTATCCATTCGCCTTTGCGCCGTGATCCGACACGTAAGCATAAAGCGTCCGCCGCGGCGCAGCTTCCGCTATGTCTGCAAAGGCCCGGTCCAGACTCTCGTACATGCGCGCCTCGACTTCCTGCCAGTGTTTGAGGCTCTCCGCGTTGCGGTTGAGCGCCGGATCGACCTCGCTGGCAAAGAGATGGTAGAAGTAGTCAGGCGTATGGATGTGAATGAAGAAGAGGTCCCAGGGCTTGTCGTTCATCAGGTGCCTTGCAGCATCGGCAAACCACTGGTGGTGCATGTCGCAAAGCTCGATAAACGTATCGGCGTCGAACCAGCCCATACGGAACGTGCGTAACCCCAGGTACGGCGCCGGCAGCCCGCGGCATTGCCCATTCTCGAAGATCTCGCGGTCTAAGCCCTGCGGAAAGGTCCAGCCGTCGATTTGGCAAAGCGGCGTCACGAAGAGCGTTACCATCTCGCCGTCCGCAGACAACTCAAGCAGCTTGATGCGGAAGATCGCCTCGGTCTTCCCCAACTCTTCGCTCGTGAATTCGCGAACGATGTAGTCCGACCACTCGCCTACCTTTAGCGAACACATAGCGGTTGCGCGGTCGCGGTCCTCGCAAATGTGCACCGTCGTATAGTCGCCCTGTGCATCCGGTTCCAAGAGCGCATGCCACGTAAGCGGTTTCATCGTGTACTTGGGGTACCGGAAGCGCCACTGTAACTCAGCCTCCAAGTGTTCACCATCTGCCTCGTGCCCCTGCCAGCCTTCCGCAGTTTCCACCTCCACCAGTGTGCCTTCCACATGGTCTTCGGTAGAGAAAAGGGCATCGCCGGAGAAGGTGTACGCGTGGTGAAACGTAGGATGATCGTGCCATTCGTTGACCGAGAGGCCGTACCCGGCGATCTGCCAGCCGTCTTGCATGCGCGCCGGCCAAGTAGAAGGCCAGTTGATGACGATAGACCGTTTCCCCACCTTCTCGGCTGCTTCCCACAAGTATTCGGCTGAGTGCCACCGCGAGTCGAATGCCGCGTGGGTTGTGCCAATCGGCTCCCCTTTCCAGTGGACGTTGAAGTCGGTGAAGCCGGTGCGCCCAGCCGAAGCGCCGGTTGCTATGGTCGTCCAGTTTGGCGGCGTTATCGTGGGATACGGCACCAAGCAGTTATCCGCCCACGTGCCGCTTGCTACGAGTTTCCGCATGAGCGGCATGCGCCCCTCGCACATGAGCCGCTGCAGCGTAGGCAGAATTGGGCCGTCGATGCCGAATACGATCAATTTCTCCGGGGGGCGGTAGGCCATGAGACTTGCTCCCTCTGCTTGCTAGTGGTTCAACATTATTGTAATGATGGCCAGTTGCCTGTGGCGTCGTTGCCCCGCAACACGGTAAGACCACGCAGGTTGCAAACCTATGCTACCGGAGCGCAGGTTGCAAACCTACGCTACCGGAGTTTCTACCCCCCATTGCAAAAGCGTTAGACTGCTCGGATGTGTTGACTTTTCAAGAACCAGCGCGTCATTGCCCTAGCATAGGCAGCAACCCGGCCCGCTATTGCCCTGAAAACAGACCGCCTGCCTCCGTATCTCCCGCCGCGCCCTTTGCGTTATCCCCATGCTCGTTTCCAGGGTCTTTCGATTTGTCACCCTGAACAGAGTGAAGGGTCTAAGATGCCTACAACCAAGCAACATTGCTTCTAGGCGAGCACCTTAGATTCCGCGTCTTCGACGAAGTCAGCGTCTTCGACGAAGTCAGCGAACCCTGTTCGACGCTCTGCTCGGAATGACAGCAGCGGTCAGCTTCTCCAGAGGCATAATCGAAAGACTCTGATGCTCCTTTCCGTCATCCCCAATCTTGTTTCGTTATTCTCAAGCTCGTTGCGCCTTTCCCGCTCTTGTTTCGTCATTCCCGTGAAAGCGGGAAGGTGGATTCACATTTCAAGTGCAACACCTGATTCAGAAACACTTCTGCTGGGGTTTGAAAGTCAAGACACTTGCGCGGGGTGTGGTTGTAGACCTGCACCAGGTGCGCAAAGCGTTCTTTGGTGACCGTGGCCAGGTCGGTCTTGCGCGGCAGCACCCGGCGCAGGCGGCCGATGGCGTTCTCGACACCGCCTTTCTGCCAGGGAGCGTGGGTGTCGCAGAAGAAGGTCTGGAGGCCCAAGTCGTGGAGGCGGTAGTGACGCGCGAACTCGGTGCCGTTGTCGAAGGTGACGGTCTGGCGCCACTCTTGGGGCACGAGCGCCAGCAGGTCGCACATGGCGCTGGCAATCGGGTCGGCCGCCTTGCCGGCGGTGCGTGTGGCCAGCAGCAGCCGCGAATGGCGCTCGTGCAGGGTCAGCACCGCCCGACCATGCCTCCCAAAGAGCATCAGGTCTGCCTCCCAGTGGCCGGGCGTTTGGCGGTTGGCCGCCGCTTGCGGGCGCTCTGCCACAGGCCGGCGCTGCGCGATGAAGGAGGCCGGACTGCGCCCACTGCGCCGGTGGCTGCGTCGTTTCGCCCTGCCGCTTGGCAGGAAGGAGCGCCAAGCGTAGTTCTTGGTGCGCGCAATCTGCCCATAAATGAAGCGATAGATGCTCTCGTGGGAGATGACCGGCGCGCCTTTCTCCCGCGCCAAGCGCCCCGACACCTGCTCCGGCGACCAGCCCCGCCACAGATATTCCAGCACCTTCTCCCGCAAGGCGTCGTCCCGTTCCAACTTGCCGCCACCCCAGCGACGCGCCCACGCCTGTTCATCGGCATACCCCGCTTGATATTCACCACTCTGTGTTCCATTGCGTTTTACCTCCCGCATAATCGTCGATGGCGCGCGATCCAGAGCTGCAGCGATTTGCCGGTACGATTGCCCCGCGGCATGAAGTCGGGCCACTTCACACCGCTCTTCAATGGTAAACTGACTGTAGTATGTTCCCATGGCAACACCTCAGCAAAGTGTTGCACTTCGTTTGTGAGTCTAGCGAATCCATCCCTCCGCGCTAACGCGCGCTGCCCCAAGCAAGGGGCAAATCCCAATGCTGTCACATAGAACTTGATGGGCTCTGCGTCTTTGACGAAGTCGGTCCTCCCCGTTCGTGCTGAGCCTGTCGAAGTACGAACGGGGAGGAGAGCGGCGCAACCTCTACTCCGTTTTCCCCGCCGTTCACCCTGCGACAAGCCTGTGCTGAGCTTGCCGAAGTGCTCAGAGCCTGCCCCGTACTCGGTACGGGGGGCGAACGGATTTGCTGTGTCCGCCTCCATTCTATCTCCCAATTTCAAGAGAGGAGGACGACCGGTATGCGCCAAAAGTTAATGCGACAACATTAGGGGGGACAAGCCCCGCGGTCTTCGACGAAGTCGACCTACGCTTTCGATTCCGCGTCTTCGACGAAGTCGGCGGACACAGTTCGACGCTGCGCTCGGAACGATGTGAACGAGACTGTGCCGGACGCAATCCAGTAGCAACACTGCCTAGTCGGCGGCGGTCGCCACTGTGCCCGCAGCCGCGGCGTAGTAGGGCAAAGCGCTTTCGCCCGCGGCCGCGGCCAGGGCATTCCAAGCGCGGAAGAGCTGCGCGTACATGAGGAAGTAGTCCTCATGCGTCGGCTCGGTCTTGCCAATCTCCGAGGAAAGATAGCCATCGTAGCCGTCGCGCTGGAGCAGTCCAAAGAGCTCGGCATACGGAAACCCATTGACGAAGTCGTGCATGTGCACGTGGCCGATAAGATGCGCTACGCGGCTGTACGTAGACGCCACAGAGCCGCCCACGAGGTCGCGGTTGTCGCAGTTATAGAGAATCCCCACTTGCGGATGGTCGGCGTGCTCTACCGCGGTCATGGCGAAGTGCCAGAAGTTAAATTGTCCGTGCATCTCCAGCATCACATTGACGCCGTGCGGTTCTGCAAACTCGCCCAGCTCACGGAGGGAGTCGCCGACATAGCGCATCACGTCTTCGCGCGGCGGCGGCGGACCACCATCCACGCCCTCCTTGGGCATATCATTGCCAAAGACCCGTATCTGGCGCGCGTTGACGTCAGCCGCAAGCTCGATGTAGCGCTTGCTGCGCTCAACGACTTCCCGTCGCTTTGTGGCGTCCGGTGTGTCGAAACGCGAACTGGTACTGATACCGGCAACTTCCAGGCACGCATCCTGCACCTGGTAACGTATCGCCCGGCGTTCCTCCGCGCTCGTTTCCAATTCCACGCCGTGCTTATGGCCGGCCTCAGCCCGCAGTTCCAGTCCGCTGAAACCTCCCAAACGCGCTACCTCGATGAGTTCCGGCAGCTCCCAATGACGCGCCATGTTGTAAGTCAATAGACAGAGTTTCATCGCCTTGCTCCAAGGATTGTGTAGAGTTTTCCTTTGGCACGATAGCGTGCCCTGGGTGAGTCGTCAACATCGGCTAGCAACAGAGTAGGCAGGTTTTGGGGCAGAACCAACGGCCAATTCCGCGCCACCATGCCAGAAGAAGGAGCAGCGCCGCCAGCCCATTGCATGTGACATCGCCCAAGAAAGTGTCTACACGATCAAGAGAAACCGAGTAAGATGGTTCTCATTCTCACTAGGGTAAAGTATGATGAGGATAGCTAGAGAGCAGACTGGAGGGTGCTTCGATGAAGGATGCCGCTAGGCCGGTGCACGTTAGGATAATTCCCCGCCCTCCCCGGAGGCGCAGGAGGCCATCCAGGTTGCCTTTCTTGGCAATGCTAGCTGTGCTCGGCGTGTTTATCGGCTCCTTCTCCTTTGCCGCTTCTGGGAACGGATCGTGGTTTTCCTCCTTGTTCGCGCGGAGTGCGCCGCAGTTTGAGACGGTTAGCCCGCAAGTCGCGCCGCAGCGCCAGTCTGCCTCGCAACCGGCTGAGCCGCTCGTAGTTCCTTCAAGCGGCAATGAAGCGGGCGCCCCGCCAGCGAAGCCAATCGTCCTTGCGCCGGAACCTGAAACCGTTTCGCCTGCGGCGTCGACCCCGCTGCCGAAATTCACACTCTTGCAGGGCTTGCGGCACGAATACCAGGGGTGGAACAACTGCGCTCCTAGCTCTTTAGGCATGGTGCTTAGCTACTACGGCCGCGCGGAGACGCAGAAAGATGTCGCCCCCCTCCTGAAGTCCGATCCCAAGGACAAGAACGTTAGCCCCCATGAGTTCACGGCCTACGTCAAGAGCATTGGCTTTCAGGCGCACGTCGGCGTGGGAGGCGACCTGGACCTCCTAAAGCGCATCTTGTCCGCTGGCTTCCCCGTGATCGTCGAGTTCTGGTTTGAACCGGAGCCAAATGATGGCATGGGTCACTACCGCGTGCTCTACGGCTACGATGATCAGTCGAAAGTGTTCCACGCTCACGACTCCTACGTGGGACCAAGTGTCACGGTATCCTACACGGAACTTGACTCAGAATGGCAGGTCTTCAATCGCACTTATGTGGTCATCTACCCTTCAGAGAGCCAAGCTGCTGTGGAGACGGTCCTTACCGAGAGTAACAGAGGCAGGCAAATGTGGGAGCGGGCACTGCACGTCGCCCAGCAGGAGCTTTCCCAAGACGAAAACAACGCTTTCGCCTGGTTCAATCTGGGTACGAACGCGCTCCAACTCGGCGACACCCACCTGGCGGCCCAAGCCTTCGATTGGGCGCGGCACTTAGGCCTGCCTTGGCGCATGTTGTGGTATCAGTTCGGCCCGTTTGAAGCCTATTGGGTGCAAGGGCGATACGACGACGTGATCGCACTTGCTAATTCCCACTTAGGGGAGTCTTCCTCGGAGGAGTGGCACTATTGGCGAGGGCGCGCGCGGGAAATGACCGGAGATCTTGCGGGGGCGCGCAGCGACTTCATTGCGGCCATCGAGCTGAATGCAAACTTTCTTGCCGCCAGAGAGGCTTTGGAAAAAAGCCAAGCCGCCTAGGAGAGCGCTATACGCGACAAAGCGAGGCGGGAAAAGGGCTAGTAGTGTATGTCCTTACCTAATGCCTTTACGCCCAATGAAAACTGGTCGATGGCATCGCTAAGCATCCCGCGGGCCTCGCGATCGGAGGAAGCGCGCGCCACAAAATCGACAGGCATGTGCGTATCGGTGCGCAAGGCGACGTAGGCTTTGGCGTAAAGTCCGGGCAACTGCTCCATTGCGACTTCGATCAGTGGTGATACTTCGGATTCGCTCATGTTCACGAAGACGCGCCGGGCGGCGCTTCTAATCTCAAGCGATTCCGAAATGGCAGTCGCGACGTACCGGTCGAAGAGTGCTTCCATCTCGCGTGGGGGACCCGGCAAAACAAAGTAGGTAGTTTTCGCCTTCTTGACCTGAATGCACGGCGCCCAGCCGGCGGGACTCGCCCACACCACCGCACTTTCCGGCACGGTTGCCATCTTGCGCAGCCCATCGCTCAGTTCATCCTCGCCAATTTGCCGTCGGCGCATGTAGTCTTCCAGGAGACTACGGTCTTGGTAGGTGCCCTCGTTGAGCAGTTTGGCAAAAGCTTCAACCGTGAGATCATCCGGCGTCGGTCCTAGCCCGCCGGTAACCACCACGAACTCTGTGCCGTCGTCGGCCGCTCCCTGCAGCACCGGGATCACCTCATCAAAGGTATCCGGAATCACCGTGATGCGCCGCACCTCCGCGCCCAACTCTGAAAGCTGCTGCGAGAGCCAGAACGAGTTGGTGTCCTGAATCCGACCCAGCACGAGTTCGGTGCCGACTGCAACAATTTGCACGGTTGGTACTTTCGGCTCTGCCACGTTTCACACACTCCCATTAGGAAAAGAAAGGAATTCGCCAACCTTCCAAGGGCCCGCGCACGTTCAAGACATTCTTCTTGGTCTTAATGTACCAACTGCCAATCTCGGAGAGGCGGGAGTCAACAGTTGGCAGGACTGTCGGAACCGTTACGCCGCGCACCGTCGTCCTGACCGCGAAACTGTAGCGCGGGCTCAGTAGCATCAGACTGGGAACTTCCTCCGCAAATGCCCGTTGAAAGTCTACGTACATCCGTTTTCGTTCATTCTGGTCCAAGGTGTTGCGGGCATTCTGCAGCGCCTCATCGACTCGGGGGTCAATGAAGCCGGAGAAATTCCAACCTTCAATCTGGCTGGAATGCCAGTTCAGGTAAGGATCGGGTTCTAAGCCGTTCAGCAACCACGTGTACAACGCAATGTCGAATTCATGGGTGAGCAAGAAGTCATTGAGCAGTCCTGAGGGCCCGGCAACTTGTATGTCCACCTCAAACCCGACTTCTCCCAACTGTTCAGAAATGGCTTCCGCGAGTTCAACGTGGCCTGGCAAGTCCGTGGCAAGCAGGGTAAGAGCGAGGCGCCCCTCGCCTTTTATTCGAACACCGTCAGAGCCCACGATCCAGCCCGTCTCCTCCAGTAGATACTTGCTGCGAGCTGGGTCGTACGGATAGCGTACAACATCGGCGGAGTGTACTTGGGAAACCGGCAAAATCGGTCCTTCAAGCGGGTCCGCGATGCCACCTTGCACCTCTTCGGCTAGATATTCTCGGTTGATGGCATGGGCGATGGCTTGTCGTACTCTGCGATCGAAAAACGGCGGACGACGCAAGTTGAAGTAGAGAACTGTATAGCCTGCCAACGACGCGCTGTACGTCTCTACATCCGCAATCTCTCTCACCCTGTCTATTTCCGCAGGCGGCAAGTAGCTCACGCCTTCCACTTCGCCGCGCTCAAGGGCTGTTATGGTAGCGCCCGCGTTTGGGTAGAATTTGAATTTTAGGAAGCGGATGCGGGGTAACCCGCCGAAATAGTCCTCATTTGCCCTGAGCAGCGCGAACTCTTCAGTCACCTCTTCAACACGGTACGGCCCTGTACCCACTGGCGCCAGGTTGAACGGAGTGAGCAAGATTTGATCGGCGCTTACGCCCTCCAAGAGATGTTGCGGGAGAATCCCAATCATCGCATATTCGAGCAGTGGAACGTACACATTATTCAGCAAGAAGATGCGTACGCTGCGGTTACCCTCACGTTCTGCCCGTACGTTGCTCCAAACCGGGTCATTGCGTGTGGGGCTCGTCAACATGGCGTAAGTAAAAAGCACATCGTCCACCGTGAACGGCGTGCCATCATGCCACCTGACACCCTCCCGGAGATGAAAAACGTAGGAACGACTCTGAGGGTCAATCTCCCATCGCGTCGCTAAGTCAGGCACTATCGTACCGTCAGCAGCAAATCGCGTAAGGCCGTTGAAGATCAGTCCCGAGAGAGTGCGCGCCGTCTGGTCATTGGCGAGCATCGGCACCAGCGATGCAGGGGGGCCGAGCGTTCCCTCGATGTACGTGCCACCATAATCCGGAACGTCCACGACGGTAGCAGCATACGCG
Source organism: Chloroflexota bacterium (assembly GCA_026710945.1). Classification (NCBI taxonomy): domain Bacteria; kingdom Bacillati; phylum Chloroflexota; species Chloroflexota bacterium. The sequence goes on along the minus strand of JAPOQA010000021.1, from coordinate 3,070 downwards.
AAGTATGCCAGCAGCGCCGCCGCCAGCAGCGCGCCAATGCCGCCAACAATCACTATCCCGGATACGCGAGAGGAAGTGGGGGATTGCGTCGTAGACGGCGACTGCGACGAAGTCGACGATTGCGATGAGTTCGACGCCAACCGATCAGTCATACTCTACCCCTGCGGCGCACTAGATGCGCACAAGGACAACGGATACGATGATGAAGAGCGTCGCGATCCCGATCGTGACATTGAAGAGTAAACGATCGACGCCGCGCCGGGTGTTATGAATGGTGTCCGATCCGCCAAATGCCGAGCCCAGTGCAGCACCTCGCGCTTGCAAGAGCACCGCGGCAACGAGCGCGACCGACAGAATTATCTGGATTACTTGTAGGTACTGTTGCACCGTGTGGCGTTCTCCTTGATGTTCCTACCTGTCCCTCTGAGGAATCTGTCTAAAGCATTGATCTGCAGTTGCGCGCGCGTCCTGCCGACCTTGACCTCTACCGACCGCACCGACGCCACGCCTGCCTTCGAGGTTCCTTTGCTACGTGTATTGCTGGCTACATTATACCAACTTCCACGCAGCAGTAGAGACCTATCCTTGCCGCACTTCCTCCAATGGGTATGTTCAAGCGAGCGGAGCCTCTGCGTGCGCCAACTTTATTCTGATTTGGAAGCAGAGTGACCGCTCCGGAATTCATACTCCGGTCTATACCAGTTTGTCAGCACTCATCATACCCGCGCAGGTTCTGCTTCGTCATCTAGACTCCGCAATCCTCCCACGCATACCATCTGAAATTGTACGGCGCAGGATGAGCCGCTATGCTAGAACTAGAAACTTGAAGCGTCGCGGCTTGCTTTAGTACCAAGTCAATAGAAAAACAGTATTGGGCATTGCGAATGGCCGTAACGGACCTATCCGAAAGCTTGCGAGGAGACTGAATCATGTACGAGAAGATTAGCGGCTTTAGTGATGAAATCGTCGACGACTTTGCCGGGCAACTCGACGCCATGCAGGAACTCGGCATCAAACACATCGAAGTGCGCAATCTTGCCGTCAACGGCAAGCCGAAAGCCGTTATCGTTGACCTCACCGAAGATGATTTGCACGCGGCTAAGCGTGAACTCGACAACCGCGGCATGCGTGTTTCGGCCATTGGCTCACCTATTGGCAAGATCTTGATAACTGATGATTTCGATGCGCACATGGAACGCTTCAAGGGCGCGCTTCGTGCCGCTGATATCCTTGAAACCTCCTACATCCGGATGTTTTCGTTCTTCATGCCGGAGGGCGAGGACCCGGCACAGCACCGCGATGAGGTGATGCGCCGCCTGAACGCCCTCTGCGAGGCAGCCCGCCAACATCGGTCCGACATTCTTCTCTTGCACGAGAACGAAAGCGATATCTATGGCGATACGCCCTCGCGCTGCAAGGACATCTTTGAATCGGTAGGGGCTGAGAATTTCCGATTCACGCTCGACCCCGCAAACTTTGTCGCATGCGGTGTGAAGCCGTTTACTGAGGCCTACCCGGAGCTGAAACCCTGGCTGCACTACGTGCACGTAAAAGACAAAGAGTCGCCTGATGGAAAGGTCGTAGTTGCCGGCGAGGGAAGCGCAGAGTGGCGGGAACTCTTGGGCGCACTCAAAGCGGATGGGTACGACGGCTTTTACTCGCTCGAGCCGCACCTGCAGGTTGCCGGGCGCTCATTTGGCTATACCGGGCACGATCTCTTTGCCAAAGCGCACGGGGCGCTCATGGACTTGCTTACTGAAACGGGCTGGCAAGCGCCGTCTAATGTGAGCGCTTCCTAGACCTGATTTACGTGCGGTCAGCCACGGGATACAAGAAGAATTGCCACAACGCGTAGTGGTGGCCAATTTGAATTCTGGCTCGTGGATCGAATCGTCCGGCCCGGCGACCTAACTACGTATCCTCGATAGATGGCAACCGCGACTGCGCCTCGGCTTTGACTTGAAAACTTGGACGCTTGCCGTGCCGCTTGGCGAGTTCTTGGTAAATGTCCTCCGGTACGCCACCACTCTGTGCCAGCAACACCAAACAGTGGAACCAGAGATCAGCCAGCTCCGCCGTCAGTTCGTCCGGTGTCTCATTCTTGGCCGCCAGCACCACCTCGATCGACTCTTCGCCAACTTTGCGGGCAATGCGATCAATTCCACCGCTTAGCAAGTGCGTGACATACGAACCCTCGGGCAGCAGCCGCTGCCGCTCACGAATAGTCTCAAAGACCTCATCGAGTACCGACGCCGACGTTGCAGCGGGCGACTTGTCCGCGGCCATGGCTATTCCTCTTCAAGCGTACGGTAATAGCAGGAAACACTGCCGGTGTGGCACGTTGGACCTTCAGGCCGAGCCAGGATTAGCAGCGAGTTTTCTTCACAATTGCGGTACACTTGCACCACATTCAGATAATTGCCGCTCGTTGCACCTTTGTGCCAAGGTTCCTGCCGGCTCCGACTCCAAAACCACACCTGTCCCAACGCCAGTGTCTTCGCCAACATCGCTTTCGTCATAAAGCCCAACATGAGCACCTGCTTCGTGTCCGCGTCCTGGACCACAGCAGGGACTAGCCCCTGGGCATCGAATTCGAGCCGCTCGAGAGCAGAATCTGTCGCACTCTCACCCATAGACATCGTTGCTTCGCTCATGATTCTCCTATGGTGCGTTTCCGCCGACAATGCACCACTCCACACATCTTCCATCGTGTCAATGCGAGATGCAGCGCATTTGCTTCCCCAAAATTATACCGCAGCGGCACTCAGCTAGTGTGAAAACGCTGCACCAGCGAGTGCTGCAAATCGTTATCCGTCTTTCCCTTTGGAGACCATTGCATAACCCCACTTTCAAGCAGGGGCACTCCCTCTCCTGAGGAGGCTGTCTCAAAAATATATCTATCGGATGTATACTGGCGTGAAGAGGAGCAAGGTGAGGTAGTGGGATAGTTTGTAGAGAGGTAGTGACGATGCCGTTGCGACCGTTTAGTCGTGAACAGGCCTGGCTGCTGCCGCCGACGCTGGAGGAACTGATCCCGGACGACCATCCTGTCAGGTTTGCGGCAGCGTTC